>JAITUD010000233.1 GCA_031286555.1 Microbacterium sp.
GGCTGGTACGGCGAGGAGACGCTCGACGTCGAGGCCGTGCACGCGATGGCACCGGCAGCGAAGGTCCGCTACTACGCGGGCAAGAGCTGCCTGGATGCCGACCTGCTCGACACCTTCAACAGGATCAACGACGAGAACGTCGCGAACATCGTGACGAACTCGTGGGGCGGCGTGGGCGATGTCACCCGACCTGCGCTGCTGCTCGCCTATGAGAACGCCTTCCTGCAGGGCGCCGCGCAGGGCATCAGCTACGTGTTCTCCAGCGGCGACAACGGCGACGAGGTGACCTCGCTCGGCACTGCGCAGACCGACTACCCGGCATCCGATCCGCTGGTCACCGCCGTCGGCGGAACCTCGACGGCGATCACGCCCGACGGCCTGGTCGGCGAGACCGGATGGCAGACGTCGAAGTACGCGCTGACGGGCGGGGCGTGGGCGCAGACCGACGCCTTCCTGTACGGAGGCGGCGGCGGATACTCGTCGAACATCCTCGAGCCGAGCTACCAGAAGGATGCCGGGATCGTCAGCCCGAACGGCGGACGGGCCGTGCCCGACGTCGCGATGGACGCCGACCCCACCACGGGAATGCTCGTGGGGCAGACGCAGACCTTCACCGGGAAGGCGGCGTACGACACCTACCGGATCGGGGGCACCAGCCTCGCCTCGCCGCTGTTCGCGGGAATGACGGCGCTGAAGATCCAGGCGAACGGCGGCAAGGGATTCGGCCTGCTGAACCCGCTGATCTACAGCACTCAGGGCGACGGATTCCACGACGTCACCGGTGCGGGGATCGGCACCGGTGCGATCCGGGTCGACTTCGTCAACGGCGTGGATGCCACGGGCGGCTACGCCTACTCGGTCCGCACCTTCGACAAGGCCACGACGACCCTGAAGGTCGGCACCGGCTGGGACGACGAGACCGGCTGGGGCAGCCCGCGCGCGGGCTGGATCGGCTGATCACGTCGCGCTGACAAGATTGATGCCGCGCCCCGAGAGCTCTCGGGACGCGGCATCCGTCTCTCAGCGCCGGTTCCGTCCGCGCGCCAGCCAGGGCATGCGGAGGCGGATCACGTCATGCAGGGAGCGACCTTCGCGCCATTCCCGGATGGTGAGCCAGATGATCACCGCGTCGAGCACGGTGAGCACGAGCACCCCGACCGAGAAGGCGAGCGCGAGGTCGACCAGCTGCACGATCAGAAGGATCGTCAGCGCACCGACTGCCCAGGGATAGACGCGCTTCGAGCCCAGCAGAAGTGCGACCACGATCGCGACCTTCACCGCGCCGTGCACGACCAGATAGATTCCGCCGATCAGGAGAGTCCCCGTCGCGAGCCTCGCCGACTCGTGCAGGATCAGGTTTGCGATCAGGTCGTGAGGGTCCTCGGCCAGCTCGCCCGAGGTCAGCGCGCGCACCAGCGAGGTCAGCTGGACGTGGGTGATGAACAGCGCAGGGATCCCGACCAGCAGCTCGACGAGCCCGTCGAGAGCTTTGAAGAGCAACCCGATCAGGAAGACCCAGTCCAGGACCAGGTCTCGTCGTGCGCTGGACCCGCGCGTTCGCATGCTCCGACTCTGGCACCCGCGCGCTGAGAGCGCACGGCGAAAGTTCAGTGAGTTGGCACCGGCTCGTCGGGGCAGGTCGTGAGCACACGTGCGATCGCGTCGTGCTCGGCGGGCGTGACCCACAGGTCGTAGCGGGACTTCACCGCGACCTGCCGGGCGACGTACGCGCAGCGGAAGTCCTTGTTCTTCGGCAGCCAGGTCGCCGCGTCGCCGTCGCGCTTCTGGGAGTTCGACGCGCCCTCGACCGCCAGCAGGTTCAGCGGATCGTTCGCGACGGCCGCCCGCTGCTGGGCGGTCAGCGCCTGTGCGCCCTTCTGCCAGGCGTCGCTGAGAGCGACGACATGGTCGATCTGCACCAGCTCCGACGTGCCCTGGCCGCGGACGAAGTCGATCGTCGTGCCGGTGTACGGATCGTGCAGTGTGCCCGCGGTCACCCGGCAGCGGCCGTCGCGGACAGGACCAGTGAGCTGCGCGCCGAGGATGTCGTTGCGGGTGTCGCATCCGTTGTGGTCGACGTCCTGCCAGCGCGGGCCGAACTGCGCCCGGTCGTAGCCGGTCTTCGCTGCGCGACCCTTCACGGGGAGCGTGGCGAGCAGCTCGAGGGCGGATCCGGGAGCAGCGCTCGGGCCTGGGCTGGGCGCCGAGGACGGCGTGGCGGTCGGCGCGGTCGGCGCGGGAGCGGCATCCGTCTGCTGATCGAGGACGCCGGAGGCCAGGCCGATGGCGAGGAGGAGCACGATCACGGCGACGCTCACAACGCCCGAGGTCCGGCGGGCACGGCTCTTCTGCGTCGTCCGTCTGCCCATCCTCTCCAGCCTATTCGTACGGCCGATCGCCCTGGCACCGTGCCCGGGGCGCGGCATACGATGCTGGCGTCAGGCGTTGTGCCCAGTGACGGACGAAAGGACGGAACGTGGAGAACATGCAGAAGGTGGCCGTGCTCGGCACCGGAGTGCTCGGATCGCAGATCATCATGCAGGCGGCGTATCACGGCAAGGATGTGACGGCGTACGACATCTCGGACGAGATCCTCGCCAAGCTGCCGGCGAGGTGGGAGTGGATGCGCGGGCACTACCGCACCGACCTTCCCGACTTCACCGACGAGAAGTTCGACGCGGCGATCGGTCGCATCTCCACGACGACGGTGCTCGCCGATGCGGTCGGCGATGCGGATGTCGTGGTCGAGGCCGTGCCGGAGAACCTCGAGCTGAAGAAGAAGGTGTGGGCGCAGGTCGGAGAGGCCGCGCCGGCGGGCGCGATCTTCGCGACCAACACCTCGTCTCTCATGCCCAGCACCTTCGCCGACGCGACGGGCCGGCCGGAGCGACTGGGCACGCTGCACTTCGCGAACATGGTGTGGCGCTTCAACACCGGCGAGGTCATGGGGCACCCGGGTACCGACCCGGCCGTGCTGGATGCGCTGGTGCAGTTCGCGACCGAGATCGGCCTCGTGCCCTACCGCGTGCGCAAGGAGTCGCCCGGCTACCTGCTGAACGGCCTGCTCATCCCGTTCCTCGACGCCGGTGCGCGGCTGTACGTGAACGGCGTCGGCTCTGTCGCCGACATCGACGGCATCTGGCGCAAGGCGACCGGTTCGCCGCAGGGCCCGTTCGAGATCTACGACGTGGTGGGCTTCAACGTCGCCTACAACATCCAGGCGAACAACCCGCAGCCCAGCCCGTTCATCGAGGTGCTCAAGCGCGGCATCGACAACGGCAAGACCGGCATCGCCGACGGCGAAGGCTTCTACACCTACGACGCCGAGGGGCGGAACACCGGCGTCTCGTCGCAGTTCCCCGAGGTCTGGGGCAGCTGAGCACGCTTCCTGTGACGACGGATGCTGCTCCCGAGACTTCTCGGGGGCAGCATCTCAGTCCACGCTGAGGCCGAGGCGCGCGCGATACTGGCGGCGGGTCACCGTCGCGCCGCCGAGCAGGCGCGCGCCGCCGTCGACGACGAGATCTGCGCCGGCGATGCGCCGCGCGGCCGGGCTGAGAAGCCAGGAGACGGCCTCGGCGATGTCGGTCGGCTCGACCAGTTCACGCAGCGGAGTGGCATCCAGTAGAAGGTCCTCGTCCTCGGGTGCGAGTCGGCCGGCGGTGTGCGGCGCCCTGGTCCATCCCGGCGTCACCGTGTTGATGCGGATTCCGAGGTGCCCGTACTCCGCTGCGGCCTGAGCCGCCAGCGCCGCGACGGCGGCCTTGGCTGCTCCGTACGCCGGATAGCCGGGCTGCGGATCGGCGGCGTGAACGGAGCCGATGACCACGATGCTGCCGCCGCCGCGCGGGAGCAGCGCGCGGATCCCGGCGCGGAGCGACTGGAAGACCGTCGTGAGGTTCGAATCGATCACGTCGTGCCACTGATCGTCGCTGATCTCGTGCAGTGATGCGCCGCTGGTGGTTCCCACGCTGATCACAAGGGCGTCGAGTCCGCCGGCCTGCTCGATGCGGCCGAACGCCTCGTCCATCTGGACTCGAGACGCGGCGTCGGCGGGGAGCACCAGGGTGTCGGCGGGAAGAGAGGCGGCGCTCGCGGTCAGATGTGCGGGGTCTCGCCCGATCAGCGCCAGGCGATGGTCGTGCGACAGCAGATCGGCGATGGCGCCGCCGATCGAGCCGCCCGCTCCGATCACGGCGGCGAGGGGACGGGGCTGGGTCATCTGTGCTCCTTGGAAGGATGCCGGGCCGGAGACGGGGGAGGGGAAGCCGACCCGGCGGTCTTTCATTCTGCCCGGAACTCGTCGACGAGATCCCAGTCGAGTTCGATTCCGAGGCCGGGGCCGGTGGGGACGGCGAGAGTGCCGTCCGAGAAGTCGAACCGGTCGACGGTCAGCTCGTCCCGCAGCGGGTTGGGCAGACGGTTGTACTCGTAGATGCGGAAGTTCGGCACCGAGGCCGACAGCTGCAGGGCGGCCGCGAGCCCGACGGCTGATCCGACTCCGTGCGGAGCGATGTCGACATGGAAGGTCTCGCACAATGCGGCGAGCTTGCGCGACTCGGTGATGCCGCCGGCTCGGGCGAGGTTCGGCATGACGACGTCGACGGCGCCGTTCACGAGGAACTCCCGCTGATCCCACCGGGTGAACAGCGTCTCGCCGTTCACCAGGGAGACCGGGAGGGAATCGCGGATGCGGCGGTAGCCCGCCACATCGTCGACCGCGCACGGCTCCTCGATCCAGGTGATCCCGAGGTCCACCAGCCGGCGGACGACGTCGACGGCGCGATCGGCCGTGTACGCGCAGTTCAGATCGACGAGCAGTTCGCGATCCTCGCCGATGGCCTCCCGCACGGCCGCGGCATGGGCGACATCGGTGCGAGCACCTCGCCCGAGCTTGAGCTTGATCGCGTCGAAGCCCTGGTTCGCGAACCCGAGCGCATAGTCCGCCGAGGCGGCGGGCTGGTCCAGCATCGGCACCGGGCTGGCGTACACCGAGACACGGTCGCGGTGCGGGCCGCCGAGCAGGCTGTGCACGGGCACGCCGTAGGCCTTGCCCTTGAGATCCCAGAGGGCGATGTCCACGCCGCTCATCGCCTCGAGGAAGTAGCCGCGGGTCTGGCCGCCGCCGCTCATCGACGAGAACACCTTCGACCACAGCCGGTCGATGGCGTCCGCGTCCTCGCCGATGAGCAGCGGCTCGATGATGTCGCGCACGATCTGCGCGGTGACTCTGGGCGCGGGGAGCCCGTAGCACTCGCCGATCCCCTCCAGGCCGTCCTCGGTGCGCAGCCGGATCAGCGTCGAGTACTGGCCCTTCCGCTGCAGAGTCCGGTGACTCGCGGCCGGCTGCAGAAGCCAGGACGGAACGTCTCCGCCCGGATACAGGCGCGTGAACGGCGCGATGATCGGAATCGCTTCGACCGATGCGATGCGGCGCTCCGCGTCGCGTCGCATCGAGAGGGAGGGAGGGGTGTCGACGGTGCTCATGGTTCTCAGTCAGCCAGCTTCTGCATCGCGGCCTGTGCCGTGTCGAGGGCGTCCTGTGCGGACTTCTGCCCGGTGAGGGCGGCCTGGATCTGCTCGGCGAGCTTGGCCTCCATCTGCGAGTAGTTCGAGAACTGCCACAGCGGGTTGGGGGATGCGGTGTCGGTGATCGCCGTCTGCCAGGCGGAGGCGTACGGGTCGGAGGTGAAGGACTCGTCGGCGAGCGCGGTCTCGGTCGTGGGCACCGATCCGATCTCCTTGTAGCGGTTGATGCCGACCTCGGGCGTCGAGGTGTAGTACTTCGCGAACTCCGCGGCCGTCTGGGTCGGGCCCTTCTTGTAGACGACGATCAGTCCGCCCCACGCCAGGGACTGGGGCGCATCGCCGGACTTGACCACCGGACGGGCCACGGGGACGGTGCTGTCCATCAGCGCAGGATCCGCCGCCTGAGAGATGAGCGTCCCGCGCACCTGGTTGGCGTCGTCGAAGAACGCGGTCTTGCCCTGCGAGTACAGCGTGCGCGCTTCGGGGCGTCCGAGCCCGAGCGAGATCAGCCCTTCCTCGTTCAGCCGGGTCAGCCACTCGAGTGCCTCGACGGCACCCTTGTCGTTGACGGCGATCTTGTCGCCGTCGACGACCTTCGAGCCGAAGGTCTTGAACCACGGGATGAAGTCCTTGATGGTCTCCGGCTTCGTCGCGAGCGCGTAGGGGACGATGTCTCCGCCGAGCGCCTTGACGGCCTTGAGCGCTTTCTCGAACTCGTCGACGGTGGTCGGCGCCGAGGTGATGCCCGCCTTCTCGAGGAGCTGCTTGTTCTCGATGAGGCCGATCGAGCCGGTGTACCAGGGCAGGCCGTACTGCTTGCCGTCCACCTGTCCGTTCTTGAGGGATGCCTCGGTGTAGTCGACGCCCTTCGCGTATTCGGAGAGGTCGACGAGCACGCCGAGCCTGCTCATCGACTGGATGTCGGCGATGTCGAGCTGTGCGGCGCCCGTGGTCGAGCCGTCACGGGAGCGCAGCAGCAGCTGGTTGCGGTACTCGGCGAAGGGGAACGACACGAGATCGGCTTCGACGTCGTGCTGCGAGGTGAACCCGTCGACCTCCTGCTCGATGAGCGCCTTCTGCGCGTCCTCGCCGTAGTTCCAGCTGGTGAAGGTGAAGTCTTCGTAGGTCACCTTCTCTCCGGGCTTCGGGGCCGGGGCGGCGCCGGTTCCGCTGCAGGCGGTGAGGGAGAGTGCGGCGACGAGGCCGATCCCCACCGCGGTGATGAGGGTCCGATGCCGGGCGATGCCGGTTCGGCGCTGAACTGCAGACATGTCTGTCCTTTCGGGTTCTTGCAGGGTGTGGTGCGGAGGGCGTCGTCGGGCCTGACGGGATCAGCCCTTGACAGCGCCGGAGCTGAGACCGGCGACGAAGTAGCGCTGCAGCGCGAGGAAGATGATGATCACGGGCAGCGAAGCGACCAGCGACGCCGCCATGAGCTCGGGCCATCGGTCGCTGAACTCGCTGAGGTAGGTGTTCACGAGCCCGGGCGGCAGCGTCCGGGTCGCGTCGCCCGAGAGCGTCAGGGCGAAGGCGAAGTCGTTCCAGCCGCGGATGAACGCGAACAGGCCGGCCGCGATCATGCCGGGGGCGACGAGCGGCATCAGGATGCGGTGGATGATCACGCCCTGCCCGGCGCCGTCCACCTTCGCGGCCTCGATGATCTCGTCGGGAAGGTTGTCGAAGATGCCCTTCATCATCCAGACGCACAGCGGCAGGGTGAAGGTCGTGAACGAGATGATCAGCGCCAGGTAGCTGTCCAGCAGGCCGAGTGAGCTGAAGATGCCGTAGATGGTGATCAGAAGCAGGATCTGCGGGAACAGCTGCGACACCAGGAGCAGGAACATGAAGGACCTGCGGCCGCGGTAGCGGAACTTCGAGAACGAGTACGCGCAGTACATGCCGATGATGACGCTGCCGACGGCGGTGACAGTGGCGACGAGGATGCTGTTGCCGAGGTAGTGCAGGATGCGGCCGTCGGCGAACACGCGCTCGTAGGCACTGAAGTCGAAGCTCGTCGGCAGCAGCTTGGGTGGGAACTCGAAGACCTCGGCGCCGCTGCGCAGGCTGGTCAGCAGCATCCAGTAGATGGGGGCGAGCGCGAACAGCGTGATCAGCAGCAGCGAGAGCCGCCGGCCCCATGCGACCGGCTTGGTCTCGGCATCCGCTGAGCGGACACGGCGGGCCCGCTGCGGCGCTGCGGCGGCCGTGACGAGCGTCTCGGTGGCGCCCCGGGACTCCCTGGTGACGGTGGTGGTCATGATTCGCGCTCCATTCCACGCAGGTAGAGGACGACCACCGGCAGCAGGAGCAGCATCCAGAGGATGCCGAGGGCACCGGCCATGCCGAGATCGAATCCCTTGAACGCGGTCTCGTAGACCGCGAGGGAGAAGGTGGTGGTGGCTCCGGCAGGGCCGCCCTGAGTGAGCACGTAGAGCAGGTCGAACTGCTGGAAGTTCCAGATGAACTCGAGCAGCACGACCACGCTGGCCACGGGCGCGAGCCCGGGTGCCGTCACGTAGCGGAACCGCTGCCACGAGTTGGCGCCGTCCATCCGGGCAGCCTCGTACACGTCGTTGGGGAAGGACTGCAGTGCGGCGAGCAGCATGACCATCATCCAGGGGAAGGTCGCCCAGGTGCGTGCGACGATCACCGCCGTCATCGCGCCAGGGCCCGACTGCAGCCAGGCGACGTTCTCGCCGATCGCGCCCATGCTGCGCAGCACTCCGTTGAGCACGCCGTAGTTCGCGTCGAAGATCCACAGCCAGAGGAAGCTGACCACGACTCCGGGCAGCACCCAGGGGAAGAGCAGGACGCTGCGCAGGGCCGCTCGGCCCCGCATCCTCTGGTTCAGGCCGAGCGCGGCGACCAGACCCACCAGGAACGGCAGGATCGTGGCGGGAATCGCGAAGGTGAGTGTCGTGATCGCCAGCGGCAGGAACTCGCCGGTGAGCGCGTCGATGACGTTCGCGAGCCCCACGAAGGTCTTCTCGGGGTAGAGCAGGCTGCTCTCGAAGAACGCATCTCCGAGTGCGGCGAGGAGCGGGTAGATCAGGATCGCGACGAGCAGCGTCGCGGCGGGGGCGATGAGCAGCAGCGGGAACAGATTGCGCTGCCGGCGGCGCGGCGTCGTAGGGATGGCGACTGCCACGAGTCCTCCTTGACATCGGGTCGCGGCGGTGGAGCGGCTGCGATCGGCGGGGTAAGTGAGTAACACGATATACGAAATGCGAAAGGTGTCAACCTGTGGCAGAATTCCTCGTGAGAACGCGCCGGGCAGCGACCGGCGGGCTGGAGGATGTGGCATGGGTGAACTGTTCAGTGCGAAGCCGCTCGTCGTGGACACGAAGGCGGCGCAGATCCGACAGCAGCTCGCCGACGCCATCGTGAACGGTGAGCTGCAGCCCGGGGATCGGCTCGTCCTCGACGAGATCGCCCGTCAGCTGGGCGTCAGCAAGATCCCGCTTCGGGAGGCTCTGTCGAGTCTCGAGGGCGCGGGGCTCGTCGTCACGACGCCGCACGCAGGGCCCCGGGTGGCGCCGCTCCCGTTCCACGAGGTCCGCGGGATCTATCTCCTCCGCGAGTCGGTCGAGACTCTGGGGATGACGCTCGCCCTGGACGGCCTCGACGCCGATGCGGTGGAGCGGCTTCGCGACATCAACGAGCAGATGAGGCGGGGGCTGCGGCGACCGGATGTGGTCGCGCTGAGTGATCTGAACGCCGAGTTCCATCTCGCCATCGCCGGCGCGAGCGGCTACTCGTCGATCGTGGAGGTCGTCGGCGACCTTCTGATCAAGGTCCGCCGCTACCGTGCCGTCGTGCCTGCACTGGCCGCCAACTGGGAGCTCGCCGTCGCCGAGCACGATCAGCTGATCGAGGCGATCGAGTCGGGCGACCGCGACGCGGCGATCGAGCACATGCGCGCGCACGTGCACAACCAGGGTCAGCTCGAGGCGGCCGACGCGCTCGTACGTGAGGCGGGCGAGGCCTCCTGAGTGCCACGACGTTGGCGAGTCTCCGGTAGATCTCAGTCTAGCTATTTAGCTTGAGTGCTATATTGCGAACATGACCGATGAGGTGAACAGCGTCTTCGAGGCGCTCGCGCATCCGACGAGACGGCAGATCCTGCAGGATCTGAAGGACGGCGAACAGGCCGCCGGCGAGATCGCGGCGCGATTCGCCGTGAGCGGGCCGACGATCTCGCGGCATCTTCGCATCCTCCGCGGCGCCGGCCTCATCGCCGAGCGGCGCGACGCGAACCGCATCCTCTATTCGCTCGCCGAGGAGCGCCTCGCGCTCTCGGTGGGGGACTTCCTCTCCACGGTCTGCCCCGAGCAGATCGTGCTGCGCGAGGTGCGGCGCCGGCGAAGCCCGGCATCCGGCGAACCGACGGCGGCGCAGCCGTGACCGTGGTGCGCGGAGTGCGCGCGCATCTGCGCCGTCGGCTGCTGGTCAGTTACCGGGTGGACCCGGAGGTGGCGCGGGCGATCGTGCCCGCGCCGCTGCGTCCGCAGCTGGTGGCAGGTCAGGCACTCGGCGGGTTCTGCGTGCTGGGCCTCGACGCGATCCGGCCCGGATGGATGCCGGGCGCGCTCGGCCTGCGTTCGGAGAACACCGCGCACCGGATGGCTGTCGAGTGGGATGAGGACGGCGAGACCCGCACCGGCGTGTACATACTCGAGCGGCACAGCACGGCGTGGCACGCGGTGCTGTTCGGCGGGCGGCTCTTCCCGGGCGTGCACCGGCACGCGCGATTCACGATCGATGAGAGCGGGGACCGGTACGCGCTGACGATGGATGCCGGCGACGCACGCCTCGAGGCCGACGTCGAGGTCGGCGGGGAGTGGGAGAGCGACTTCTTCCCCACCGTCCAGGCCGCCTCGGACTTCTACCGGTCGGGGCGGATCGGCTGGTCGCGCGGGACGGACGGCAGCACCCTGGAAGCGGTCGCGCTCGCCGCGGACGGCTGGAGCGTCGAACCTGCGCAGATCCACAGCGTGCACTCCTCGTTCTTCGATTCGCTGCCCGCCGGCTCGGCCGTGCTCGACCACGTGGTGGTCATGCGCGATCTGCCGATCCGGATGGATGCTCCTGAGCGGCCGGCACTCGCCGCGAACGCCGGCCACTGACGCTGTTCCCCACCGTCGCTGCAAGCTCGAGCTGCCGCCGGAGGGCTATCGTGGGCATCGTGACCGCAGACGAGGTGAGGCCGGCGGCCCCGAGTGACGTCCGTGACCAGGCGCAGCTGAAGGCCGAATCTGCGGGGCTGTCGCTGACGGAGGCCGAGATCGACGAGTATGCGGCGGCGCTCGGTGCCTGGATCGAGCGGCAGGGCGACGCGCTCGAGACGCGTGTCGCGGTCGTGGACGGCGTGGTCGTGGGCATGGCCTGGATGGTCGTGTTCGAACGGGTGCCCGACTTCGACGATCGGCGTCGGCGGACCGCTGACGTCCAGAGCGTCTTCGTGAAGCCGGAGCATCGCGGGCGCGGTCTCGGCCGACGCATGGTCGAAGAGCTGTGCCTCGTGGCGGATGCCCGTGGCGTGCCGCGGACCGTGGTCGGGTCGAGCGCCGGTGCGATCACGCTCTACGAGCGGATCGGTTTCGAGCACTCCCCGAAGCTGATGCTGAGGCCCGCGGGCCTTTCTCACGCCTGAAAGCCGAGCCCGGAGCATCCGTCCGGTGGTGGACTGGAGTCATGGAGGCTCGCGACATCCCGATGGTGCCGGTGTACTTCTCCTCGAGTTCGTCGGGGATGGTGCGCAGCTTCGCCCTGCGACTGCAGCGCCCCGTCTTCGACCTGAGTCGGCGCGAGGTCAGGCAGTCCGTTCCGGACGGGCCGTGGGTGCTGCTGACGCCGTCCTACGTGACGGGCAATCCGCTGAACGACACGATCCCCGAGCCGGTGCGGCGGTTCCTGTCGAGGCCCCGCACGAGGCGGCTGATGGTCGGTGTGATGGGCTCGGGGAATCGCAACTTCGGTGCGCACTACCAGGCGGCGTGCCGGCACATCGCTCGGGCGTCCGGGCGGCCGGTGCTCTTCGAGTTCGAGCTGCAGGGCACGCCGGAGGACGTCGAGGAGGCCCGCCGCATCCTCGCGGCGCTGGATCGCCGGATGGCGGGGCTCACAGCCCCCGCATCCGGTCCAGCATCAGCATCCCCTCGATGAGCGGACCGGCGGTGACGATGTACATCAGGGCGAGGAAGACCGCGTAGGTCAGGGTGAACCCGACGCACGCGGCGATGTTGCCCCGGTCGCTGAAGTGCGTGCGCAGCTTGCGGACGAACTGCCCGGGATGCCGCACGTCCCAGCTGTTGAAGCGCGGGTAGCGGCCGAGATACATGCCCAGGCCGAGCAGGATGAGGATGACGGCGACGGTGATGAGTCCGCCCGGGCGCAGGAACGACCGGGCGAAGTCGCCGTAGATCGTGATCGACAGGATCGCGTGCGCGAGGAAGACGTTGAGCACGGTGTTGAGCACGCCCGACATGGCGAGGGTGATGACCAGGATGATGTCGTACCAGAACGGCACCGGGTCGTTCTCGCGGCGGTGCGAGTGGTTCAGCTCGGTGATGAGGTAGCTCGCGTTGGGCAGGAGCAGCAGCCAGATGATGCCCGTGACGATGAGGACGGCGATCGCGAGCGGCCGGGCCGGGATCAGCAGCAGGATGCCGGTGGCGCCGCCGACCAGCAGCACGAGCAGCGGCACGATCGAGAGCCAGATGTTCCACAGCATCGGCCGGTACAGCTTCGTGCGGTACACGAGCGCGCGGCAGAGGATGAGACCGATCGCATAGACGTTGAGCAGCGCGGCGCCGAGGAAGACGAACATGTCTCAGATTCTCCCGGACGAAGCGAGGTCCCGCGATGTAGAAGCCACACGGGGGTTCCTAGGGCTCGTTCATTTGGGCGACTGGCTGAACTGCTGAACTCCTTCGCCCCAATCGGGGTGTGGCGTGTCCGGTCCGTCGTATGGCGTGTCGTCGTAGTGCGCCTGAATCTGCGCCAGACGTTCGCGCAGCGCGAGGAGAACGCCTGCTCGGCTCGGATCGTCGATGACGTTCTGCAGCTCCTGCGGATCCTCTTCCAGGTCGTAGAGCTCCCATTCGATGGGGAAGCGGCGGTCGGACGATCCTGGGACCCCGAGCGGGTCGTTGTAGTAGCAGATCAGCTTGTGGGTGCGGGTGCGGAGGCCGTAATGGGCAGGCACATGGTGGTTGGGGTCGTCATGCTCCCAGTACCGGTAGTACATGGCATCCGGCCAGTCCGTGACACTCTCGCCCCGCAACTGGGGCGCGAAACTGCGGCCCTGCGACGCGGGCAGGCAGGATGCCGCATCGATGCCGCACAGGTCCAGCAGCGTCCCGGCGATGTCAACGTTCGTGAGGATGTCCGACACGGCTGTGTCCGGCGCGATTCCGGCGGGCCAGCGGATGAGCGCAGGCATCTGGAGCGACTGCTCGAACATGAGTCGCTTGTCGTACCACCCGTGGTCGCCGAGGAAGAATCCCTGGTCGGACATGTACACGACGATCGTGTTCTGCGCATCGCCGGTGGCATCCAGAGTGTTCAAGACGCGACCGACGTTGTCGTCGATCGCCTGGATCACCTGGAGGTAGTCGCGCATGTAGCGCTGATACTTCCAGCTCGCGCGCGCCTCGCGACACTCAGGACCCTCGAGGCCCGCAGGCATCGGCTCCTTGATGTGGCGCTCCTGCAGGTCGTCGGCGATGCTCATCGTCGTGCGGTCGGACCACGCGCCGAGCGTGCGATGGTCATCATGCAGGGTCTCGGGCTCGGGAATGCTCCCCACCGGATACATGTCGAGGTGCTTGTCATCGGGTATCCAGGGGGCGTGCGGCGCCTTGTGGTGGATGAAAAGGGCGAAGGGGCGTTCCGTGTCGCGCGTCGTCATCCAGTCCAGGGCGAGGTCCGTGATGATGTCGGTGGCGTAGCCGTTCATCGTCCGCTCGCCGGCGGGTCCGATCATCTGCGGGTCGATGTACGCGCCCTGCCCGGGGAACACCAGCCAGTCGTCGAAATCCCGCGGCTGCGCCGATGCCGATTCACCGAGGTGCCATTTGCCGTAGAGAGCGGTGGCGTAGCCGTGCTCACGGAGCCCGGCGACGAACGTGGGCACTCGGTAGTCGAACTCCGCGAAGATCCCCGGTGTCCCGTTGACGTGCGAGTAGGTCCCGGTGAGGATCGAGGCTCGCGACGGGGTGCAGATCGAGTTCGTGCAGAACATCGACTCGAGCAGTGCTCCCTCATGTGCGATGCGGTCGATGTGAGGGGTCTTGTTGACGCGGCTCCCGTACGCGGAGATCGCGTGCGGCGCGTGGTCGTCCGACAGGATGAATATGAGGTTCGGCTTCGTCATCGGGTATCGCTCCGAGTGGGTCCGGTCAGGATCTGTCGGTGGGGCCGACCCAGGTCGGCGAGCTCCAGGCATACTGGTCGTTCGCCTGACGGACGCGGGCGTAGTACCAATCCGTGCCCTCACCGGTACCGGCGTCCTCGAAGTCCATCCGCACGGTGCGTGCCGCACGATCCACCGCGCGATGCAGCAGGATCGCAGGACTCACGAAACCACCCGTGTATGCGCTCTTCGAGCCTCTGCGCAGTTCTGCGATGGTCGCCTGGACCTCGCGCCCATTCGCCATCACCTCGAGCACGGTGTTCTCGTCGCCGATCACCTGAAGGCCGAGCTGCTGAGTGGCATCGGTGAGCACCGTCGGGTTGCCGCGCGTCTTCGAGGCCATCGTGATCGTGTGGTCATCCTCCTGCACCCAGCGGGTCGTCGGGCCATCGGTGTCGGTGCCCTTGCGCAGCGGGTCGACGATGTCCTCGCCGTGCAGCCGCGGATCCACCGAGAGGATGCGGCCGCCGCGCACGCGGATCGACACGTCCCAATCCACTTCCACGCCGTACTCGCCCCAGCCGAAGCTGACCGCCAGGACGCCGTCGAAGTCCGGGCCGGCCGAGGAAGCGGCGGGACGTCCGACCGCGATGACTTCGTTGTTCCGGAGCACCTCGACGAAGTCGACCTGGTCGCCACCCAGAACGTCGACCTCGATGCGCCGTGCACCGGCAGCACCGGCCTCGGAGCCCATCGGCATTCCGTTGACCGCGGTGGCGAGCATGATCCGATCACCTGTGACGGCATAGGTGCGCCGCGCCTGGATGGCGTCCCAGATCCCGGCGCGCGTGAGGGAGTCCGCCCAGACCATCGCCTTGCCGTAGCCGTAGCTGCCGGGGTGGGCGCTGTGATGGTCCGTGGAGCCGATGAAGCCGAATCGGTGCCCCTGCGTCAGTCCGTGTTGGGCGGTGCTTGCACCGTCGCGAGGGCCCATGGTGTGCAGATACTGTCGCAGGCCAGGCTCGACCTCACCCGAGCCATGCATCGACACCAGCTCGACGACAGGGGAGAGCTCTTCGGTGTAGGTCGACCAGTTGATGCCGCGGTGACCGGTGCCGTAGCCGATGTGGTGCGGAAGGACCATGGTCGGCACGCCTGCTGCGGCGATGTCGCGAAGGCGTCCCCGGAGATCTTCGAGGGACTGCGCCTGTGCAACCTCCAGCGGACCGTGGTCGGACTGGTAGTAGACGCAGTGATCCCCATACGTGAGGCTGTGCCATTCCAAGGAGAGGAAGCTGACGAACTCGCCGTCTTCATGGGCAGCGGCGGTGATCTCCTGCACGTGGTCCCATTGCGACGACAGGCGCGCGAAGCCCTCGATGTGGTAGTCGTGCACCTCTCGGGGCTCGGCGGGAATGTCGTGCCAGGCGGCGTGCCCGGTCACGCTCGCGAAGTCGAGCTGCTGCTTCGCGTTGGCGAACGCCGTGTCGATCGACCCGTGGCCGTAGCTGATCCCGCAGTGGTTGTGCAGATCTCCGGCGTAAGCGGTCAGAGCGTCATAGCCGTCGAGATCGGTGGTGGGTCGGAACAAGGTCATGTCTAGGGTCTCCTTCGACTGAGAGGACCGGGAGGCCTCGGCGGATCACTCTACGCTAGATCGATCTACCGCGCGAGAGGACGCGGCATCCTCTGCCTCTCTCGCACCGGCCGGGGACCCGTTCTGGCAGCACAGGCAAGGCCGCGCGGCCCGGATATACTCGGCCCATGCGCCGTGTGACTCTGCAGGATGTCGCTGCTGACGCCGGTGTCTCACGGGCCGCCGCCTCCATGGTGGTGCGCGGGACGGGTCGGCTCAGTGACCAGACCCGCGAACGGGTCCGGCGCTCGATGGAGAAGCTGGGCTACATCTACAACCGAAACGCGGCCTCGCTGCGCAGCAATCGGAGCTGGACCCTCGGCTTCATCGTCACGGACTTCTCCAACCCCTATTTCTCGGCGATCGCACTCGCGTTCGAGAAGGCCGCTTCTGCTGCCGGCTACATGACGCTGATCTCCAACACCTTCGATGACCCCGGGCATCAGGACGGCTTGGTCACGACGATGCTGGAATCGCCGGTCGCGGGGCTCGCCTATGTGCCTGCCCTTGGCGCGGCCCCTGTTCACCTGCCGATCCCGACACTCGCGCTGACGCGGCCGGCGGCGGACGGTGGGCCGGCGCTCAGCAGCGATGCGTATGTCGCCGGCGAGATGGCGGCCGCGCACCTGGCGGGAGAGCACGGCTTTCGCCGGATCGCCTACCTCGGCGGTGCGGCGGCGGCGGTCCCCACTCAGGAGCGCATCGCCGGAGTGCGCGCAGCGATGGGCCGATATCCGGACGCGGAGCTCGCCGCAGTCGTGCACGGTCAGACCAGCATCGACGGTGGAGCTCGGCTGGCTGAAGAGCTGCTGCGTTCGGGCGCGGCGTTCGACGCGGTGATCTGTCACAGCGACGTGATCGCCTACGGGGTGCTTCGCGCGCTGCATGATGCCGGACTCGGGCTCGGTCGCATCGGAGTGATCGGGTTCGACAGCCTCGCCGCGTCCGAGGTGTTCATTCCGAGCATCACCTCCGTCTCCGTCGGGACGGCGGATCTGGGGCGACTGGCCGCTGAATGGCTGATCCGTGCGGTCGACGATGACGCGATCGAGGCTCCACTGCCGCTCTCCCCGCATCTGGACGTCCGCGAGTCGTGCGGGTGTGCGACGTCGCAAGAACGCTTCACGCCGATCACGGCATAGGGCCATCGCGCGATCTCGCCTCCATCGGCATCCGCCTGCTCGGCGCGCACCGGGCGCTGTGCGCACTTCGGGGTGTGTCCGGTGAACGCGTGTGTCGTCTGACGCTTGCATTCGGGATGCCCATGACTGATACTGATCTCCGATGCTGTATCGATCTACCACGATGCGGCCACACCCGAACTCGTAGTTGACGAAGCCGTGACTCGCGGAGGAACAATGACGTCCAGCGCACCCCCGATGCCTCGAAGCGCGGCCCGTTCGCGCCGTCCTCGCCGGCGAGCACTGCTTCCGGCGCTCGCCCTGGCGCCCTTCGTGCTGTTCTGCCTCGCGATGGCGGCCTATCCGTTCGCGCACGTGGTGCAGATGGCTTTCTCCGAAGTCACTCTGACGGCAGCGGGCTTCGACTTCCGGTGGACGGGATTCGCGAATCTCGCAGCGGTGTTCGCCGATCCGCTCGCCGCGCAGGCCGTGATCAACACCGTGGTGTTCACGATTCTCAGCGTCGTCGGCAGTCTGATCTGCGGGATCATCGTCGCGATCCTCGTGGACCGTGCCATCGCTCTGCTCCCGCTGGCAAGGAACGTCATCATCTGGCCCGCGATCATCACGCCCGTGGTCGTCAGCGTGATCTGGCTGCTCATTCTCAGCCCGACCGCAGGTGGCCTGAACAAGGTGCTGGAGACGATCGGGCTTCCCGCTCAGAACTGGCTGAACTCCGGCCCCGGTGCCATGGCCAGCCTGGTCGTGGTCGACGTGTGGCATTGGTCGCCCATCGTCTTCCTGTTCGTCTACGCGGCGCTGAAGGCGCTCGACACCGAAGTCCTGGAGGCGGCCAGGGTGGACGGGGCCTCCGAGGGAACGATCGTGTTCCGGATCGTGCTGCCGCTGGTGATGCCCGCGATCGCGGCCGTCTCGCTGATCCGGATGGTGATGGGGATCAAGGTCTTCGACGAGATGTACGTGCTGACTGCCGGTGGACCCCAGGGAGCGACCACTCTTGTCTCGCAGCGCATCCAGCTGTGGTTCTTCAAGGATCTGAACTTCGGGGAGGCGGCTGCCTTCGGGCTGCTCATCATCGTGGCTGTGGTTCTGGTGCTCACCGTTGTGCTCGTCCTTCGAGGAGCACGACGATGAGCCCGCGGAACCGCCGGGTCCGGATGGGCGCCAGGCCGAAGATCGCAGTCGAGATCGCACTGCTGATCGTCGTGATCAGCGTGGTTCTGCCGATCGCCTGGCTGGTGCTGCTCTCGTTCCTGCCCAACAGGGCGATCACCAGCCACGACTGGATCTTCCCGTTCTGGATGGGGAACTTCACCTCGATCTTCGAGGACGGGACGTTCGCGATCCAGCTGCTGAACAGCGTCGGGATCGTGCTGGGCACTGTTGCCGTGTGCATCCTCATCGGCAGCATCAGTGGATACGCGCTGGCGCGGCTCTCGCCCCCGAGATGGATCAGCATCCCGACGCTCGCCCTCGCCGCGATCATCCCGCTGATCCCGCCGGCGACCCTCGTGCCCGGACTCTACGAGCTCCTCAACGACGTCGGACTCCTGGGGTCCGTGACAGGTCTGATCCTCGTGAACAGCCTCTTCAACCTGCCGTTCGCGACACTGCTGATGGCGTCCTACTTCTCGGGCATCCCCGTGCAGCTGCGCGAGGCTGCTCTGGTCGACGGAGCGAATGAAGCGGGCGTGTTCGTCCGGATCATGCTGCCGCTTGTCAGGCCCGGTCTCGCGGCGACGAGCATCTTCGTCGGGATCATGGCGTGGAACGAGTTCCTGATGGGCCTCACCCTCACCTCGGGAGGACCCACCGCACCGATCACCGTGGGCATCGCCGGGTTCGTTCAGGAGTTCGCGGTGACCTGGGGCCAGCTCGCTGCAGCCGGCACCGTGGCGGCTGTGCCCCTGATCATCCTCGCGGTCTTCGCGAACAAGCAGATCATCGCCGGGCTCACCGCCGGTGCCGTCAAAGGGTGAGCTGCGGCGCACCCCTGAGTACAAGGAGGACATCATGACTGGTTCGAATCTCTCCCGGGTCCGGCGCGGGATCCGTCCATTGGCCGTCGTAGTGGCGGTCAGCGCCGCCCTGCTCGGCGTGACCGCCTGCAGCAGCAGCAACAAGGGGGCATTGGGAGGAGGCGGAACCGACGCATCCGGGTCGGTGACGCTCGTCGTACCCACAAGCCAGGCACCCTGGAACCCGGCCTACGCGAAGCTCGTGAAGGAGTACGAGGCTGAGACCGGCAACAAGGTCGAGCTGCGACCGTTCCCCAATCCGGACGTGAAGACGCAGGAGATCAACGACATCCAGAGCCAGAAGCACACGTTCGACGTGTTCCAGGTGAACGGGGCGGATCTCGGTCAGTTCAACGAGAGCGGTCTGCTGCAGCCGCTGACGGACATCGACCCGTCCTATGAGATGGACTCGCACATCTACAGCTTCGGCAACCTGGCGCGGTGGGACTCCGCGAAGAAGAGCTTCGCCGAGTCCGGCGAGGTGGTCGATCTGCCGTTCTCCGGCAACCTGGACATCTTCGTGTATCGCAAGGACATCTACGACAAGCTCGGGCTGGAGGTTCCCAAGACCTGGCCGGAGGTCATTGCGAACAGCGAGAAGATCGCGAAGGCGAAGGCCGCGAAGTACCCGGTCGTGTTCCGCACCCAGGGCATCCCCGGCTCCTCGGCGAACACCTTCGACTTCCAGGCTCTTCTCGGGGCGGCCGGCGGCTCCTGGTACGCGGATCCCGGTACGGACTGGAAGCCGACGGCAGACACTGCGGCAGGCATCCAGGCGGCGACGTGGATGCGGAAACTGGCGGAGTTCGGACCCGAGGCGGTGTCGACGATGGGCCAGGCGCAGGTCATCGCCGAACTGCAGAACGGCGATGGCGCGCAGAGCTTCCTCGTCGCTGCGGCGGCGTCTCAACTGGAGGATTCGGCGAACTCCGGACAGGCCGGCAAGTTCGGATACGCTCCGCTTCCGCTGGCCCCTGACGGCAGTGCGGCACCCGGTACCGGGATCTGGTTCCTCGGCGTTCCCGCCGGTCTTCCGAAGGAGCGTGCCAAAGCAGCGCTCGACTACATCACGTGGATGACCTCTGAAAAGGCGCAGTCGCTCTTCGCTCAGAACGGCGGCATCCCGATCCGCGACGATTTCTCGACCGACGGAGTGCCCGCACCTCAGAAGGAGGCGCTTGCCGCCTACGACGAGACCGCCAAGAAGCTTCCCGGAGCCTCCACATCGATCTGGTACCCGTTCGCGTCGGAGATGCTGAACATCACCGAGCCGGGGCTGGAGAGCATCGCCGCCGGGACGGTGACCCCCGAGGCCGGTATGAAGCAGATGCAGGCTGCGCTGGAGGCGATGGTCACCAAGCTGGACCTCCCGCAGAAGTAGCCGGGGCACCGCGGGTCCTGCGACGACTCTTCGCCGCAGGACCCGCGCACCCGATGCGCGCCGGAACGTGCCCGGCGATGATCGTGACGCGAAATCGAAGGACCCTTGAGATGACACCGGACATCGTTCTCTTCCACTGCCATGACCTCGGGCGCTGGCTGCCGACTTACGGGATGCCCGCCGTACCGGCGCCGCAGATCTCAGCGTTCGCGGATCAGTCGGTCGTCTTCGACGACGCGCACGCGGCTGCGCCGCTGTGCTCGCCCTCACGCGGCGCGCTGTTCACCGGCATGCCGCCGTACCGCAACGGCATTCAGGGGCTTGCGCACGACGGATGGCGTTACCGGGCCGGCGTCGCCACTCTTCCTGAGCGTCTCGAGCCGCTCGGCTACCACACGGCGCTCATCGGACTTCAGCACGAGAACGTCGATCCAACGGTTCTGGGGTTCGCGGAGTACCCCGGGCAGGGTTTCCTCCCGCGCACCGCACAGGTCGTCGAGGCCGCGTCTTCGTGGTTGCAGGGACTGGTCCCCAGGGCAGAGCGGAAGCCGATCTTCCTCACCGTCGGTGTGTGGGAGGTGCATCGCCCGTGGCCGGCCCCCGATTACACCCCGGCCGACCAGGCGAGCGTGGACGTGCCCGGCTTTCTCCCTGACAACGCCGACACCCGTGCCGACATCGCCGACTTCTATGGGTCGATCGCCCAGCTGGATGCCGGGTTCTCGGCGCTGCTCGGCGCGATCTCGTCGACGATCGGCGACGAGAACACGATGATCGTCTTCACGACCGACCACGGCGCGGCGTTCCCCCGAGCGAAGAGCACTCTCTATGACGCCGGCACGGGGGTGGCGCTGATGGTGCGCCCGCCCGCCGCCTGGCAGGTCGACCCCCACCGCGTCCCCGAGCTGGTCATCCATCAGGATCTGTTGCCCACGTTCCTCGAGATAGCCGGAGACGCCGGTCCTCACGACCGCGAGCTCGAAGGGCGCAGCATCCTGCCGCTGATCACCGGCACCGACGGCGGCTCACCGACGTCGGAGCGCATGGTCTTCACCAGCAAGACCTACCACGACTCCTACGACCCGAAGCGGGCAGTCCGCACCTCCGACTACGTCTACATCCGCAACTACAGCGAGGGGCCGATGCTCGAGCTTCCGGCTGATCTCGAAGGCAGCCGCACGCGGAAGGGCCTCGGGGACGAACATCTCGCTCCCCGCTCGGAGGAGGAGCTCTATGATCGGCGGATCGATCCGTTCGAGCTCGATGATGTCGCTGGGCAGGACGCCTATGCCGATGTCCGGGCGCGATTGGCCGAGGCGCTGCACGACCGTCTGGTCAGCATCGGCGACCCGGTCGAGTCGGAGCCGATTCCCCGCGCGCCGTGGCGCTCGCGTCACGTGGATGACCTACCGGGTCTGCCAGGCCTGTCTGGCCCCATCGACTGAGGCGGCGCAGGTGGAGAAGCGTTTCACGCAGTGATCGCGAGAGCGGCGGCGTCGATGCCGTGCTCGAGCGGAAGGTCCTCGCTGAGGCGCAGCAGCTCCCGCAACACCGAGTCTGCGAGCCGCCCGAGCTCATTGCCCTGAGAACCGGCGATGTGCGGAGTCAGCAGCGCGTTCTCCGACGAGTAGAGCGGATGCTCCTGCTCCAGGACCCACGGCACCGTCACATCGAGGATCGCGTAGATCTCGCCGGCGATCACCCGCTCCGTCAATGCGACCTGGTCGACGATCTCGCCCCGCGCCGTGTTCACCAGGGTGGTCCCATGCCGCATGAGCCCGATCCCCCGGCGATCGATCAGATCGAGAGTCGACGGCAGCGACGGCGCGTGCACCGAGACGACATCGCTGGTCGCGAGCAGCTCGTCGAGCTCCACCGCGACGACGCCGAGGGAAGCTGCATCCTCGACTGAGAGGTACGGGTCGTAGACCACCACCTCCATGTCGTAGCTGCGAAGCATCCCGATCACCAGACGGCCGATCTTCGAGGCACCCACGATGCCCACGCGGACGTCGTAGTTGCCCATCTCCGGGAACACGGCATCTGCTGCGAAGCTCGTGCGCGACTCTCGATAACGGGCAGCGATGGGAAGCACCTTCTTGCCGGCCAAGACGATCATGGCGACGGTGTACTCGGCAACCGGGACCGCGTTCGCCGCGGCAGCGGAGCTGACCTTGATGCCGCGCTCGAGGACGCCGTCGCCGATGTAGGGCTTCACGGTCCCCGCCGAATGCAGCACCGCACGCAGCCGAGGCGCGGCGCGGACGACGTCGAGGTCCACGACCGGGGCGCCCCAGCCGGTGATGAGCACGTCCGTCTCAGCGAGCACAGCCAGAGCGGCTGGCGAGTCGAACTCCGTGAGGACGCCCGCTACATCCGCGATCTGCTCGATCCCCGCCCGTCGATCAGCGGGAAAGATCCGCGGGAGGACAGCCTCACGCATCGCGAACGCGACTTTCAATCGTTCAATCACTTGACGCTCCCTGCGGACAGGCCCGCTCGCCAGAAGCGCTGCAGGAAGATGAATGCGATCAGCAGAGGCACGACGGACAGGAAGGAACCGGCGATGACCAGAGTTCCGAAATCCGGGTTCTGCTGCGCCTGGGACTGCCAGAGGAAGATGCCGACGCTCGTCGGGAAGAGCTCCCGGTTCTGCAGCATGATCAGCGGCAGCATGAAGTTGTTCCAGACGCTGACGAACTGGAAGAGGGCGATCGTGACGAAGCCGGGGGCGATCATCGGCATCGCCACCTGGAGGAACGTGCGGATCGGCCCGGCGCCGTCGACGCGTGCCGCCTCGAGCACTTCACCGGGTACATAGCCGGCGCTGAAGATCCGGGCGAGGTAGACGCTGAACGGATTGCACAGCGAGGGGATGATCACGGCCCAGATGGTGTTGGTCATGCCGGATGCCGCCGCGAGAAGGTAGAGGGGGATGACCGTGGCGGTGTGCGGGATCAGCACGCCGAGCAGGACGGCACCGTACAGGACGGGCTTGGCGCGGAACTGGAACTTGTCGAAGGCGTACCCTGCCATCACCGAGATGAACCCGCCGACGACGGCACCGATGCCGGCGTACAGGATGCTGTTCAGAAGCCAGCGCAGGAAGAGGCCGTCGTCGGTGGTGATCAGGTTCGTCATGTTCGCGACGAAGGCGTCGCCGAACTGGAAGGGGTTGCCGTCGAAGAGGCCGGAGGCGGTCTTGGTCGCGGCGAACACGAGCCAGAGAAGCGGCAGCACCATGTACGCCGAGCCGACGATGAGAAGTCCGTTGACGGACATCATCGCCGAAGGACGTGATGCCGCGTCGCGACGGGTGCGCTCGGGGCGGCGCTCGCGCGGCGGCGAGACCGGGGGAGCGGCGCGATCAAGAACGGCGGTCATCAGTGGGCCCCCTTGGAGGTGAATCGGGTGACGAACCAGGAGAGCACAGCGGCGAGGAGAGCGAGCAGAATCGATGCCGCCGCAGCCTGCGGGAGGTTGTTTCGCACGAAGGCGGCTTCATACGCCCACATGTTCGGCACCCACGTGCTGGTGACGTTCGTGGTGACGGAGCTCAGGATCTTCGGCTCGGTGAACAGCTGAAGGGAGCCGATGACCGTGAAGAGCAGCGCGACGCTGATCGCCGGCCAGACCAGCGGAGTCTTGATCGACACTGCCGTGCGGATCTCACCCGCGCCGTCGACGCGCGCGGCCTCGAGCACCTCACGAGGCACGGCCTGAAGCGCGGTGAAGAGGATGATCACGTTGTAGCCGGTCCATTCCCAGACCGAGATGTTCACCATCGAAGGCAGGACCAGATGGACGGACAGGAAATCGATCGAGATGCCTCCCGAGGCGAGCACGTTCACGATCGGACTCACTCCGGGCGAGTAGAGGTATGCCCAGATCAGGGCCGCGATGACGCCCGGGACCGCGTGGGGGAGGAAGAGCAGGAGCTGGAAGACACGGCGCAGCCGCGCGGCGGCGGCATCCAGCAGCAGAGCGAGGAGGAGCGCGGTGATCAGCAGCACCGGCACGTACAGCAGGCAGTACACGGCGAGCCTCGCGAAGCCCTGCACGAAGGTCTCGTTCGACAGGATCGTGGCGTAGTTCTCGAACCAGACGAACTCGGTCGTCGTTCCGCCGAAGCCCAGGCCGCTTCGCCGCTCGATGAACAGGCTCATCCCCACGGCGTAGATGATCGGGGTGATCATCGTGAGCACGAAGAGGACGAAGAACGGCACCAGGAAGAGCGCCGCGGTGCGTCCGCCGGTTCCGCGCAGACCACGCCGAGGTCGAGCGGCACGTGTGATGGAAGTCATGTCGAACCTTCAGATCTGACCGGTGTGGCCCGGGACTCGGTGCCCGGGCCACACCGATGGGCTGTTACTTCGCGATTTCCAGGCCGAGCTGCTTCAGCCCGGTGACGGTCGCCTTCTGGGTCTTCTCGACGGCGTCGCCGATGGTCGGCTCGCTCGCGACAGCGTCCGTCATGGCCGTGTAGGTCACCGAATAGCTCGGGCCCCAGGCCCAGGGGCGCAGGTGGGAGTACGCCTCATCGAACACCGCGTAGATGTCGTTCGCGTAGTAGTCGGTCGGAGCCACGGCCTTGGCGGCGTCGTTGAGGCCGGGGTAGGCGAGGTATGTCGTGCCCACGGCGCCACGCGCTGTTACGGATTCCGGCGTGGTGGTCAGCCACTCGAGAAAGACGGCAGCCGCCTCGGGATTCTTGCTGGTCTTCGGGATGGTGAAGCTCGTGCCGCCGTTCAGTGCGCCGCCGGGCTTGCCACTCTCGGTCGGAGGAAGCGCGGCGATCCACTTGCCCTGCTGGTTCGCCGGTTCGGTGCGGCGTTTGAGTGACGATGCGCTCCAGGAGCCGGCCAACCAGCTCGCGACGGTGTCGTTCTGCAGGTCCGCGACCCACTCGTCGTTCAACCCGGGCTGCTTCTTCACGAGGCCCTCATCGATGAGTTTCTGCCACCAGTCGGCGGCCTTCATGGTCTCCTTGTCGTCGATCGTGACCTTCCACTTGTCGTCCTTGACAGCGAACCAGGTGGCCCCGGCCGTCCAGGCGATCGAAGCGAGCTGAGGCTCGCTGGTGAAGAAGCTCCCCAGGTACGCGTCGGGGTTCCAGGCCTTGACGGCCTTGGCGGCCTGTTCGTACTCGTCCCAGGACTTCGGCACCTCGTTCACGCCGGCCGCCTCGAGGATGTCCTGGCGGTACCACATGATGCTCGGGGGTGCGTCGTAGGGCATGGCGTAGGTCTGGTCGGCGAAGCTGACGAGGGATCGGATGTTCTTCGGGTACTTGCCGAGGGTCTTCGCGGAGATGAGTTCATCGAGGGGCGTCAACTGCCCGGAAGACACGAAGTCGGTGAGGCTGGGGTACTCGATTCCCACGACGTCGGGGCCGGTGCCCGAGCCGATCGCAGCCGAGAGCTTGGTGTAGCCGCCGGATGCCGCCTGTGGGATCTCCTCGAATGTGACCTTGATGTCGGGATGGGTGGCATTGAAGGCCGCGGCGACGTCAGCCATCCCGCTCAGCGAGGACCAGAAGGTGATGTCTCCCTTCGGTGCTTCCTTCGCGCTCTTCGAAGCAGGCGGTGAGGCAGCGGGAGAGGAACAGCCGGCCAGCAGCGCGCCGGTGGCGACGGCTGCCGTGACGGCGACGAGGACTCGGCGCAATGACATGAAGGGGTTCTCCTTTGAATCGAAACCTTGCTGTGCCTCCCTCATCCTGGGGGAGGTGCAGTCGGACGCAAAGGTGAACGTGTCAAAGTTAACAGAACCCAACATTTGGTCAGCGCACAGTGGACTCCCGGACATGCAGTGTCGGGAGGAGCGACATTCTCATCACGGTGCTCGCGGCGCCCTCCTGCTGCCGCAGGCGGTCGACGCACAGCCGGAGGGCCGCGTGACCGAGTTCGCGCTTGGGCGGCGCGATCGCCGTCAGCGGCACGGTGGCGAAGGCCGCGACGTCGTCGTCGTAGGCGAGCACAGCGAAGTCCTCGGGTATGCGCAGTCCTCTCTCGAGGACCAGATCGGTGAAGGCCATGGCGACGGCGTCCCCCAGCAGGATCGCTGCGGTCATGCCAGAAGTGAGGCAGTCGTCCAACAGCGCCTCCAGCTCGGGCAGGATGACACCGTTGACCGAGGGGCGGGAGATCATGCGGGTCAAGCGGGACGAGGGCGCACCGGCGCTCATGGCGCGGTCGTATCCCGCCATCAACCCGGTCGTGGTGTTCGACCGACCGGCGGCGAGGGCGATTCTCTCGTTGCCGTTCTCCAGCAGGTGCCGGACTGCGATCTCGGCGCCATAGGCATGATCCGTACGGACCCATTCGAGTCGTCCCGCAATCGCCTCGTCGACGGATCGCTCGACGATGACCACGGGGATGCGCGCGTTCTCGAGCAGCTGCTGCAGCGGAGTCGTCTCCTGGATGGGGTCGCGCGGCGTGACCATCAGCGCATCGACTCCGGAGGCGATGAGGCGCGTGGCCTGCCGGAGCTCCTCGTCCGGTGAGTAGCTGGTTCCGCCGACCACGAGTCGGCAGTTCGACTCGTTCGCGGCCTGACTCGCACCGCGGATGACTTCGGGGTAGTAGTAGTGCATGTTGGGGACGATCATGCCGATCGTCGCGACGGGTCTGCTCAGCACATGTCCGTCGTTGCGGGCTTCAGGGGACTGCTGCTGGGCGACGGCCAGCGAGACCGCCCCGCCGTGCACCCGGGTCAGCAGGCCGCTTTCTTCGAGCGCGACGAGATCGCGCCACAGGGTCATCGTCGTGACCCCCATGCGCGCGGCGAGGGAAGTGGTGTGCAGGGATCCGCGCAGTTCAAGCTCACGCAGGATCCCGTCACGACGGGCGGCGGCGTGCATAGGTCTCCTCCGGGCCGAGAAAGCAACAATATACAACACGACGTTCGACGGGATCGGAACGGCTGATGAGCCGTGCAGGTCTGCTCGCGGGAACCGATGTTCGGTTCTGTTAGGTATCGGCCGGTTCGCTTGCCTTCGCGCAGCGCCCTGACTTGAGTGGCCTGAACCTCCGGCTCTTCAGCGGCCGGTCGATGACGACCTCGAGGAAGGACCACGACGCTGTGAACGAGATGAGCATCTCCCGGCGACAGTTGATCAAGATGACCGGAGCAGGCGTGACCGTGGCCGCGCTCGGCGTGGCGGTGGGCGCGCCATCCGCCTTCGGAGCGTCGAGTGGGGTGGGGCAGGCCCCGCGCACGACGATCACGGATCTGGGTCCTGCACACGTGGCGTTCTCCCTCATGAGCGGAGTGAAGGTCGGCGAGGTGATGTACATCGGCTCACGGAATCTGTCGCCGACGCGTATAGCGGCTTATCACCTCCCCTCGAAGAAGGTCATCGCGAGCACAACTCTCGGGCCGGGCAAATTCGTGCAGGGCATGGCCGCCGATCCTTCAGGCCGCCACCTCTATGCAGGCATCGTGTACGACAAGGACACGGATCAGCCGAATCTCTTCTGCTGGGATCTCACGACGCCAGAGGTCCCGGCGACGGCAGTCGCGCGGATCCCCGGGCTCGACGTCCGGCGAGTCACCGTCGCGCCGGACGGCATGGTCTACGTCGTCGGCATGGAGGCTGATCCCGGTATCTGGGAGGTTGATCCGCGCACCGGCTCATTCATGAACATCGGCATTCCCGACCCGAACGCGACCCAGTCCCGCGCAGTCGCCGCCACTGATACGACCGTGTACTTCGGCGCGGGCAGCAATCTCTCCGGAGGTGACGGCGCGAGCAAGGCGTCGCTGTTCGCCGTGGATCGCGCCACTCATCAGATCACCCCGATCCTGCCTGCCGCGATGGCGGAGGCCGATGCTGTGCGCGACATCGAGGTCATCGGAGACCGCCTCTACGTCGGCACCGAGGGGTCGAGCGAATTCGGAAAGTTCGGTTATGTCGAGCTCGCGAATCCGACGGTGTCCGGGGTCTTCGAGACGGACGGGAAGAGTGTCAAGCTCTTCCGCGAGCACGACGGGACCATCTACTTCGCCGCCGGCGGAGGCGTGAGCGGCTTCTCCGTCGCGGAGCGCGTCGTCGTCGATGTCGATACCCAGGGAATCAGCCTGGGCGAGATCTGGGGGCTCGACTACGACGCCGGGCAGGTCGTCGTGGTCTCGGCAGGCGGGTACATCGCGGAGGTCGACCCGACGAGCGGAGGCGTCCTCAAGACGGATCTGGTCGAGGCGGGGGCGCCATCGGATCTTCAGCTCGGCATGAGCATCGCCGTCGGTGGCGGCTACATCTATGTCGGTGGAAACGGCAGCATGGCCCGGCATTCACTGGCAGACGGTGTCGTCACGAGCCTGGAGTTCCCCGGCGAATCCAAGGACGGGGTGGTTGTCGACGGCGTCCTCTACACGGGGCAGTACAGCTCGGAAGGCATCTGGAGCTACGACCCGCGCACCGGGGAGCCCCCGCACCAGGCGATCGACCTGCCGCAGGAGCAGAACCGCCCGCAGGACGTGTACTGGGATGACGTGAATCGTCTCCTGCTCGTCGGCGTGCAGTGCGACAGTCAGGGCGGTGGCTCGCTGGCGATCTACGACCCCGTGACGGATCGCGTCGACCTCCACGTCAATCCCTTCGATCAATATCAGATGGTGCGCACCGTCACGGCGAGCAAGGGAATCGCCTACCTCGGAGGCGAGAACCCCTACAAGACTGGGCCGCGCGGTGAGGTCTCCGCGTGGGATCCGGTGTCGGGGAAGCAGCTCTGGCGAATCGATCCCGAGGTGGAGCGCGGAGGCATCACCAACATCGTCGTCAATGGTCGCTACCTGTACTGCCTGTGTGTGAAGGGCGAGTTCTTCGTGGTCGACCTGCCGACGCGGCAGATCGTGCACCGGGCCGATCTCGGCAAGTCGCTCGTGCCGGGTCAGGCCACCCTCATCCTCAGCCGCGGCACCGTGTACGGGGTGTCTGCAGCGTCGATGTTCGCGTTCGATCGTAAGACGTTCGAGATGTCGGTCGTCATCCCGGACCTGAATGGTGAGTGGTACAGCATGCCGCGAGTCGATGCGGATGCCGATGGCGTGCTGTACACGCTGCGGCATCGCAACCTGGTCAAAGTCGACGACCATCGATGAGCACACGCGCGACGAGCACGAGGGTTCGCCCCTTCGGAACGATCGCGTGCCGCGTGGCAGGCATGACGAGATCAGTGAGTCGGTGCGACGGCGCACCCTGACTGTCGACTCCGGTACGCGGCCTCCACGATCGAGACGGTGGTGAGGACTTCCGCGGACGGCACATTCGGAACTCCTGTGCGGCACGCGTTCACGATGCTCTCCAGCAATCCATGCAGCATCGCAGGTCTCGCTTCGATGTCGAACGCGGCCGCGCGAGCATGGCCGTTGATCGTCCCTCTCGTATGCGCATGCCAGACCGAGGAGCCGCTGAGAGTTGCGCTTCTGCCGTCTGCCCAGCCCAGCACCGTCGTGTCGCCCGTGGCATCGACCGTCGTGCAACCTGGACCGAGTGCAGCGACAGCGAGGTCGACGAGGTGCACTCCGTACCAGGCGAGCAACGGATGGTGGGGCATCGTCGGGAGCGCGCCGTCCAGTTCGATCCGCATTGCGGGGCCGTCGAGCCGGCCGAGGGCCGTGCGGAACTCGGATGCGAAGCGTTTGGGCGAGCCGGCGAGCATGAGCGTTCCGTACTCGCGCGCGAGGGCGAGCATGTCCACAGCCTCGCTGGTGGTGGCGGCGAATCTCGTGTCGATGTACACAGGTCTGCCCGCCGGGGCCACCTGCCGCAGCAGCTCTGGATGCGTGCGCTGGTCGCTTGAGACGATGAGCAGCGCATCGCAGATGTCGGCGACACCTTCGGGGTCGTCGAGGAACGGGACACCGAGGCGTGCGAGGTCGGACGCGAACTGATCGTTGCGGTCGCGGCTGGGCGGGAAGTCACTCACGGTCGGCCCCTGCCAAGCGGCGGCGATGCGGGCGCCGGGGACGGCGCCGTGGACGCCGTCGCCAAGCAGCCTCGTGAACGATGGAGCGTGCGACGAGTCCACCCCGATCAGCCCGAATCGCAGCGGCTCGGTCGTCATCCCTTCACCCCGGATGATGTGATGCTGTCGACGATGTGGCGCTGCAGGAAGAGGAAGATGATCAGGCAGGGGATGAAGCTGATCAGCGCCGCCGCCATGATGTTCGACGTCGAGATCTGTTCGGTGTCGAGCGAAGCGAGTCCGACGGTCAGCGTTCTCGCTGCATCCGATTGGCCGATGATGAGCGGCCAGAGCAGGTCATTCCAGTGCCAGAGGAACACGAAGATCGCGAGCGTCGCGAGCACCGGCTTGATCAGGGGAAGCACGATCGTGACGAACGTGCGCCACTCGCCGGCGCCGTCGATGCGCGCGGCGTCGAAGATCTCCTCCGGCAGGTCGCGCACGAACTGACGGATCAGGAACACCGCCTGCGCGTTCGCCAGAGTGGGCAGGATCAGACCCCACAACGTGTTCACGCCACCCCACCCCGCGACCATGATGAACATGGGGATCAGGCTGGCCTGCATCGGAACCATCAGCGTCGCGATGATCGACCACAGCAGCACATTGCGTCCGGGGAACCGCTTGCGTGCGAGCGCGTAAGCGGCCATCGACGCGGTGAGCAGGATGACGACGACGGAGACGACAGAGTAGGCGATCGAGTTCCACAGCCAGAGCGGGAATGCACCGACGTTGAAGATGCGCAGCAGGTTGTCGAACGTGAGTGTCTCGGGCCACGCGTAGGGGATGGTCCGTTCGTGCTCTGGAGAGAGGGCCAGGATGACGATCGCGATCAGTGGAGCCACCGTGAACAGCGAGATGACTGATAGGGCGAGCACCGGCATCCAGCGCTTTCGCGGTCGCCGCCGCGGGGCGGACGCACCTGCGCGCGGTGCCGGGGGTTCGGTGGTCGGGGCGGGGATCAGGGTCGAGGTCATTTCTCCTCCTTGCCCTCGAAGAAGTACCTCTGCACGAGCGAGAGGATCAGCACGATGGCGAACAGAACAAGCCCGATGGCCGCTGCGTACCCGAAGTCGAAGAAGCGGAAACCCTGATCGAACAGGAAGTAGATCAAGCTGTAGCTGGCACGGGACGGCCCGCCTCCGGTCATGACGTAGATGGTGTCGAAGACCTGGAAACCCACGATCGTCTCAATGACGAGAACGAAGAACAGGACGGGTTTCAGCAGGGGGAGCGTGATGTGCCAGAAGCTCTTCCAGCCGCCCGCGCCGTCGATGCGCGCGGCCTCGTGCACCTCGGCGGGTTGGGCCTTGAGCCCGGCGAGGAAGATCAGCATCGAGTACCCGAATCCTTTCCAAGCGGCGACCGCCGCGAGGCTCGCCAGCACAAGCCACTGGTCGCCCGTGAGGAAGGGGACGGGGCCGAGGCCGGCGCCTGCGAGGGCGGCGTTCAGCGGGCCGTCGATCGCGAAGATCCACTTCCAGATGATGCCCGCCAGCACGAAGGAGCTGAGGTACGGGACGAACAGGAGAGCGCGGAAGAGGGCGCTCCCACGCACGATCCGGCTCAGCAGGAGGGCGCCGACGAGGGCGACCACGATGATCAGGGGAACGAACAGGACGACGTACATGAGGGTGACGCCGAGAGATTGCCAGAAGTGCGGGTCGCCGAAAAGCCGCGTGTAGTTGTCACCCCCGATGAATTCCACGTCCCCGTTCAGCCTGTAGCGGGTGAGGCTCATCGCGCCGGCTCCGCCGATCGGGATGAACTTGAAGACGACGAAGATGACGATCGTCGGCAGTACGAACAGGAGGCCCGCTATCGCCTCGCGGTGTCGCGCCGCTCGCCCCGGAGCCTTCGTGGTCCGTGTGATGGTGCTGGACATGGGTCAGCCCTTCCAGGTGGTGCGGGACCGGGCGCGGGTCGGGCCCGGCCCCGCAGCGGTTCAGTTGCGGTCGAGGATCGCGCGGCCCGCGGTCGCGGCCGTGTCCAGCGCCTCCTTGGGCGAGAGGTCCCCGCGCAGCGCGGACTGGATGTAGGGGGCGAGAGCCGCCATCACCTGGCGGGCGACGGGGCTCGCCTCACCGGGGTTGGCGACGGAGAGCGCCTCTTTGAAAGTGTCGTAGTCGGGGCCTTCGGCCGGGGCCGCGACATCGGTACGCGGCGAGAAGTTGCCTGACGCCTTGCTGAGCTTCGCCTGGAAGTCGGGAGTCGACAGGTAGTTCAGCACCGCGTAGGCGGCGGCTCGGTTCTCCTTCTTGTTGATCGAGGTGAGCGCGATCAGACCGGGATTGCCGAAGGTCGCCTGCTCCTTGCCGGTGAACGGTGCCCCGACTTCGACACCTTCACCGCCTACCGCGGCCCGCAGCGGCCCCAGCTCGGACGGCCCGGCGTTCGTGCGGATTCCCACCTTGCCGGCGGCCCACTGAGAGCCATCGATCGCCACTCCCGCTGTCGCGGCGTCCGGCGGCAGACCGCCCTCCTTCATCAGATCGACGAGGAAGGTCAGAGCATTCACGCCTTCCTTGGAGTCGAAGGCGATGTCCTTGCCATCCTTCGTGAACACCGATCCACCGGCTTGCCACAGGAAGGGGTAGAACGTCAGATTCAGGGTCTGCTGGGCGCTGCCGGCGTAGTCCATCACTGCGATGCCCTTCTTCGCGAGCACCGGTGCGGCTGCGTCGATCTCGTCCCAGGTCTTGGGGACCTCGAGCCCCGCCTCCTTGAAGAGCTTCGTGTTCACGACGTTCGCCGCGACATTCTGGAAGATCGGCAGGCCGTAGAGTTCGCCGTCGAATGTCGCCGCGTCGAGCGAGCTCGGGAAGAAGGCCTTCCGGTCCTTCTCCGGGAGGGCGTCGTCGATGGGCAGAACGCCGCCGACGTTGAGGTAGGTCGCCGCCATGTCGGGGGTGACCAGTGCGAGGTCGGGACCGGAGTTCGCCGCGAGGGCGGCGGAGATCTGCTCGTCACGCTTCGCGAAGGGCTGCAGTTCGATCTTCAGGTCCACATCGGGATAGGCCTTCTCGAAGTCCTTCTGGGTCTCGGTCCAGAATTCCTTGCTCGCGGTCTCGTCCTTGATCACCGGATACATCCACATGGTGACGGATCCCTTCGCCTCCTTCACGTCCTTGGCGTCAGGAACGGCGTTGGCGGATGAGCAGGCGGTCACGGCGAGGGTGGCGATCGCGGCGATCGCTGCGCCCTGGAGGATGCGATGCTTCATTGCAGTTCTCACTTTCGGGTAGGTACTGGTTTCAGGGATTGGAGGCGGGCGGGGCCGATGCCAGCCCGATACGCGCGAGTGTGTCGAGTGCGAGGGCATGCCGTGGGGACGCGGGCTCAGTCAGCAGCGGGTCGTCGACAGAGCTCATCCAGCGCCGCAGTGCGGACGCATGGTCGCTGATCTGCGAGATGCGGGAGGGGTCGTCGATGAGGTTTTCGAGTTCGTGCGGATCCCGCTCGAGGTCGTAGAACTCCATCAACGGACTGGTTCCGACGGTGGGACCGGTGAGATCGATCGGGGTGGTCCGATGCGTCCAAGACTGCGTCGGGTCCATGCTCTTGGGCGCATTCGAGAAG
>JAITUD010000285.1 GCA_031286555.1 Microbacterium sp.
GTCAGGACGAAGTCGTCATCGAGCGAGAGAGGCGTACCCGCCCTGCGATCACTCCAGCCGTGGTATTTCTCCAGGATCCACGAGAGCAGGCCGACCGGCGAATCCGAGAGGCCGAACGCGAGTGTGAGCGGGCGCGTCTGATGCTGGTGCATGTACGCCCCCTCGGTACGACGCCACGCTTCGACCGCGGCGATGTGCTCGACCTCAGCGGCGCTCAACGAACCCTCGTCGAATGAGGGCGGGCCCGCTACCGACATGATGTGGATCGCCCGCACCGACTCCGGATGCGCGGCAGCCAGGCGTGAGGTGATCCCGTTGCCCAGATCCCCGCCGTGAGCGAAGTACGTCTCGAATCCCAGACGCGTCATCAGACGATGCCACAGCTCGTGTGTCGGGACGGCGGGCGGTGAGACGGGGGCCTGATCGGAGAACGTGAACCCCGGCAGCGAGGGAACGATCACCGTGAACGCCATTCCGGCATCGCCGTGACGAGAGGGCTCGGCCAGGCGCTGAGCGAGTCCCGCCAGCTCGAAGAACGTGCTCGGCCACCCGTTGGTCAGTACGACGGCCGGCGCTCCAGATGTTTCTCCCTCGAAGCGAAGGAAGTGGATGCGCTGTCCGTCGATGACGGTCCAGTACGACGGCAGTCGGTTGATGGTCTCCTCGTGCTTGCGCCAGTCGTAGCCGCTTGCCCAGTAGGCCGCCAGACGCTGCACCTCATCGAGCTCCGTTCCTGCCGCCCACGGGGTGAGCTCGGGCCAACGTCGCGGCCAGCGGGTCGATTCCACACGGCCGATCAGGTCCTTCAGCGCGTGATCCGGCACGTCCAGAACGGGTTCCCATCGATGCACTCGATCATCGGCTGCAGCCATCAGTCGTTCCTCGATCCTGCGCGAACTGCGCTCTCGCACTCTAGTCAGCGCGCAGGCATCCTCGGCGTCGCCGAGTGGGAAGTAGTGTTCGAAGGCGTGCCGGTCGCGGTGAAGAGGTCGAAGGCGGTTTCAGCTCACGGCGATGGCGAAAGTCGCTGCCGCGAGCAGCGCACTCGTCGGAGTCATCGTCCACCGCTCCGCCCGGCTCCGGGAGAGGGCGTTGGCGAGCACGCTGAGCGCGAGGCACCCGAACAGGCCCCAGGTGAGCACGCCGACGGTCGGGTCGCTCCTGCCGGGGAGCACCCCCGCGCGACTGAGCAGCAGCACGCCGAAGCCCAGATACACCACCGCGACGGCGAGGCTTCCGGCGCGGAGCGGCCACGGCAGCACACGGTGCCGGCCACCCCACACCAGTCGTCCGAAGGGCTGTCCCGCAGCCACGAGCACCTGCAGCACCACGAGCGCAGTGAGAAGAATCAACGCGACGACCAGAGCGAGGACGGTCATCCGACCCACCTTTCGACTCGGTGATGAGGGTGAGCGCGCGCTCGCGCCGTGCGATCTCGGCTGTCGGACGCGGACATCATCGGATGGGCAGCGTGAGCGCGATCAGCAGAAGGACGACGGCAACCACGCACAGAGCGGTACGAAGGTCGTTGGCGCGCACCCAGCGACGGTGGTACATCGCTCGCACCGAGGCTGCTCGACGATCATCCACCGCTCCAGCCGCCGCCAGACGGTTGTTCAACGGGATGTTGATCACTCCCGTGATGACGAGAGTGAGGCCGTAGGAGACCGCTCCACCGACGATCCAGGGGAGTCGCAGCGATTCACCGTCGCCGAGGTGCAGGAGCACTGCGACGCCCGGAACGACAAGGGCACCGAGGAATGCGATGAAGAACCAGGGATTCTGGATCGCCCTGTCGATCCGCTGCATCGCAGTGACGTAGGTGCGGTCGTCGGCGTGGGCGAGCCCCGGCATCACAGCGGTGGTGAAGCCGAAGTACAGGCCGGCCATGAGCGCGTTGAGCACGACGCCGAGGAACAGGACGGTGGTGGGCAGCATGACGGAGCCTCTCGATCAGGTCAGGCGGCGGACGGGACGGTGCACCAACTCCCGGAGGTGACCGGAGAGAACGCCAGGCTGGTCGAGCGGGACCAGAGTGCCCGCGTCGGCGATGCGAGTGGACTCGGCGTCGGGCAGCAGCTCCGCCAGCCGCCGACCGTGTTCAGGAGGCATCATGCGATCCTCCTCGGCCCACGCGACCAGCGCGGGACCGGCGAAGTCTCCGAGCCCGCGGGACAGATCGCGATCGGCGGGGATCGGGAATCGTGCGCTGAATCGGCGGAGGTCGTCACGAATCCGCGGATCCCGGGAGGGCGCGAACCATCGGCGCAGGATCTCATCCGGGATCGGGTGGGCAGCCATCCCGGCCCCGAGCACGCGCCGCACCGCCCGCAGCCGGGTGAGCCTGGCCTGGAGGGCCAGCGCTCCGGGCGTTCGGGCCATTCGCGCCAGCATCCGTCCGGCGGCGCCGGCGGGCACGTTGTCGAACGCCTCGCACGCGACCATGGCGAGTCGCGACACCCGATCCGCGAGACCGAGCTCGACGAAGATCTGGGCGCCGCCCCAGTCGTTGAGCACGAGGGTCACATCCCGGAGGCTGAGCTCTTCGAGGAGCCGGGCCACCATGCGCGTGAGCGACTCGTTCGAGAGTTCGTCGTCAGGCGCCGGATGGCGGTGAGCGCCCAGCGGCAGGGTCGGTGCGATGCACCGGAGATCAGGAAGGCGGCCGATCACCCGGGACCAGAGCGTGCGGTCGATCAGCGGCCCGTGCAGCATCACCAGGACCGCTCCGTCGCCTCCGCTGTCGGTGTAGTCGAGCCTCGCGGTCGGCAGATCGATGACCGGCATCACGGCTCCCCTCGGTCTGGGCCCGGCGTCGCGCGGACGCTCATCTCGCCAGGCTCCCAGGCGTCGGGAGCGACCGGGTACGTCCGGAGACGTCATCAGTCCTACGTCACCGGTCGTAGGGCCGCGCAGCGTGCCCGTGCGGTACGTCGGATGACGTACGGCACAGTGCGATCCACGGCGGACGAAGGACAGCGCCTCAATGCCTAGCGTGGACGGGAACGGGCGACGAGGGCGATGTCCGACGCCGCCGATCGCGGACGAGAGGCGACTTCGATGGACCTGCTCACGCTGGCTGTGACCGCGGCATACGTCCTCTTCTGGGTGTTGATCCTCTCCGTCCTCGCAAGACGTGTGCTCGGTGTCTCCGCGGGGCCTTGGCGTCTCGCGGTGAGCGGCGTCGTCGGAGTGACGGTCACGGGACTGACCGTGGGCGATCAGGTCACGGGAAGCGATCGCAATCTCGGCTTCATCGCGCTGTTCATCGGTGTCGGGCTGTTCGCCGCCACGGTGACGCTCGTGATCATCGAATTCGCCCTTCCCGCCCAGCGGACGACAGCGGCCTCGATGATCCGGGCGTTCGGGCGGTGGAGACGCCGGACCGCGCGATACGCGCAGGTCAGTCGCATCGCCATGAGACACGGCCTCGGAGCGCACCTGGGCGGTGCTCGACGGCACGAGCGGCACGGTGAAGACCTGCCTCGCCGGCTGCGACTGGCCCTCGACGATGCCGGGGGAGCCTTCGTGAAGCTCGGACAGGTGCTCTCCACACGTCGCGACCTGCTCCCTCCCGCCTACGTCGATGAGCTGAGCCGGCTGCAGAACGATGTCTCGCCAGTGCCGTGGGACGCTGTCGCAGCGACTCTCGGCGAGGAACTGGACGCGCCGGTCGACGAGGTCTTCGCGGATTTCGACACCGAGCCGCTCGCAGCCGCCTCGATCGCCCAGGTGCATCGTGCCACGCTGCACACCGGTGAACGTGTGGTCGTGAAGGTGCAGCGACCTGAGGTCCGCACCATCGTCGACCGAGACCTCGACATCACCCTTCGCATCGCCGGTGTCCTTGACCGACGGACTGCCTGGGCGGGCGCGATCGGCATTCGCGACCTCGCGGACGGCTTCGCCACCGCCATGAACGAGGAGCTCGACTTCTCGGTCGAGGCGCAGAATCTCACCAGAGTGACTGCTGCCCATGACTCGGAAGGAGTCGTCCTGCCGCCCCTGCATCCCCAGCTCTGCACCCGCCGGGTGCTGGTCATGGGCTACCTGGACGGGATCCCTCTCGACAGGGCGGCGCCGCGCATCGACGCGCTCGGTCTCGACCGGTCCGCACTGGCCCGTCTCCTGCTCCATACGCTGCTTACTCAGATCATGCGGGACGGCGTCTTCCTCGCCGACCCGCATCCGGGCAACCTCCTGCTCCTTCGGGACGGCCGTCTCGGTCTGATCGACTTCGGACTGGTCGGACGCCTCGACCGCCACATGAGGTCGGTGCTGGGCCGAGTCCTCGTCGCCATCGACGCTGAGGACGCCGCAATGCTCACCGACGCGCTGCTCGATGCGGTCGCCCATCCCGACGGGATCGATCACGCGGCGCTGGAGCGCTCGCTCGGTCGCTTCATGGCGCGTCATCTCGGCCCCGGCATGCGCGTGGATGCCGGTGTGCTCGGTGAGCTGCTGCGACTGGCCGCGCATCATGGGCTTCCCGTTCCCGCAGAGATCGCCGCGGTGTTCCGCGCCCTCGGCACGGTCGAAGGCACGCTCACCGCCCTCGAGCCGTCATTCGACCTGATCGGTGAAGCGCGCGCCTTCGCGAAGAGGAACATCCGCGACGCCCTCGCCCCGGCTTCGCTGGGGGCCGGGTTCGTGACTGAGGTCGTCACGATCCTGCCTCTGGTGCGCAGGCTCTCCCGACGATTGGATCGCATCACCGGTGTGCTGGAGAGGGGGCAGTTCTCCGCCGGCGTGCGAGGTCTCGCAGATCAGGAGGACAGGCGGATCGTGACGCGGCTCGTGCACCAGTCGCTCCAGACGGTGCTCGCGGCCGCCGGAGGGGTCTCCGCGGCCCTCCTGCTGGGAATCGACGGCGGGCCCCAGGTGACGGGCGGCCTCGGTCTCTACCAGCTGGTCGCCTCGCTGCTGCTGATCGCGTCCGGCGGGCTCGGACTTCGCGTGCTGACGTCGGTGCTCCGGGGGAGCGACGGATGAGCGCGGGCATCGCGGGCGAAGCCCTGGCACTTCCGCACCGTCACTGCCCACTTGATGCGAGCATGGTGGGGTGATGATCCGTCACAACAGGGATCGCATCGGGGATGTCGCCCTGATGGGCGCTCTCCTGCTGCTCGGGTTCGGAAGCCTCCCGTTCCTCCCCGTCTGGGGCGATCAGTTCCGGCCGGTGGATGTCTGGGCGTTCGTCCTCGTCGGCGTCGCCGCCGTCTCGGCGGGGTTCCGAGGAGCGCCGCTGGTCTCCTTCGGCATCACCGTCATCGCCACATCCGCCTACCTGTCGCTCGGCTACCCGTACGGTCCGATCCTGCTCTGCGTCGCCGCCGGAGCCTACACGCTCGCGCGCCGCGTGCGTCTTCCGCTTTCGGCGATCGCGGCGGCGATCGCGCTCCTGCTCCTGCTCGCGCACGTCTTCGCCAAGGGCACCGTGGTCGCCGGCGTGATGGCGCTGCTCCCGGGGTCGGCCTGGGTCATCGTGCCGTTCAGCGCCGGACTCGCCCGGCGCCTCGTCGTCGAGTACACCCAGAGGCAGCGCGCCGATGCGGAACGTCAGGCGCTGGATGCGGAGCGCCTGCGACTGGCATCGGAGGTCCACGACATCGTGGGTCATGGGCTGGCAGCCATCCGGATGCAGGCGGACATCGCGCGCCACATCGCGAACCGCAGGCCGGAGCAGGCCGATATCGCGCTCGAGGCGATCAGCCGGGCCAGTGCTGAGGCCCTTGTCGAGCTCCGCACGACTCTCGCATCGATCTCGCCGGCCGACATGGCCGGCGGCCGCGATTCGCTCGCGCCGCCCCCTGGTCTGCGTCGTCTGGACGACCTGTGCGCCCGGATGCGCGAATCGGGCATCAGCGTGACGCTCACGATCACCGGGACGCGACGACCCATCGCACCCGCAGTGGATCTCGCCGCGTACCGGATCGTGCAGGAGTCGCTCACGAACGTCGCCAGGCACTCGGCCGCGCGTCGCGCAGCCGTCAGGATCTGCTTCACGCCGGATGCTCTGAAGATCGATGTCGTGAGCGCCGCCACGCCGGATACGGAAGTGCGCGAAGGGTTCGGGATCGCGGGCATGCGGCGTCGAGCTCAGGCCGTGGACGGATCGGTCACCGTGAGCACCTCGGGCGAGGAGTTCCGCGTGCAGGCATCGCTCCCGACCTGAGCAGCGCCTTCCCTCTGCGCGCGCCGTGCCTGTCTACGTCGCGCGACGTAGGCGAAGTGCCGTGACCCGCCGTACGCGGCCCGCTCCCGTCCGCGCCACCGTGGAGAGTCACGATTCCACTGAGAGGTCATCATGATCATCCGCCTGCGAACCATTCTGCTCAGCACCATCGCGCTCCTGGGTGCGCTCGCGTTGGCTGCGTGCGCGACGGCAGAGCCGCAAGGGCTCGAGTCCCGGGTCACGGAATGGGCGCAGCACCGTGCCGTCGCCGTTCCGGATGATCTGTCCGCGCCAGGCGAGGACCTCGCGGAGATCGGGGATGCGACCTCCGGCGCCGAGGTGATCGGGCTCGGCGAGCCGGGGCACGGGATCAGTGAAGTGAGCCGGCTGCAGGCACGGTACGCCCGCCATCTGATCGAGAACGAAGGAGTCCGTGCGATCGCGTTCGAGATGGACTGGACGCTCGCCCTGGGCCTCGACGACTACCTCCGCGGAGAGCACGATGACATCGACGGCGCGCTCCGCAGGCAGGAGAGCATCTGGCGGACCGCCGAGATACGTGATCTCCTGCAGTGGATCAGGGAGTACAACGACAGGCACGAGGACGACGTTCAGATCGCCGGGACGGAGTACTTCGCCACGGGACTCGCGGCCTACGACGCCGTAGAGGGGTATCTGGCCGCGAACGCGCCGGAGCGTCTCGGCGAGCTGCGGGAGCTCTTCGAGCTCCTGCGCCCCGTCGGCGACGACGCCGGGAAGCACCTGCGGGCCTACATGAAGATCGAGGACAAGACGCCGTACGTCGAGGCGGCGACGGCTGTCGTGCGACTGGTCACGTCCGCCGGCGGCGGTGCCGATCACGACATCGTGGTGCACCACGCCGAGCAGATCCGGTCCTGGTACGAGGGCTTCAGCCTGCCGTGGGCCGAGATCCCTCGACACCGTGACGAGAAGGCGGCCGAGAACGTGCGCTGGTGGCAGCGGTACACGGCGACGAGGACGGTGTATTGGGCCTCATCGGCGCATGTCGCCGTCGCGCCGGAGCTGACCATCACAGAGCCGGGGTCCCCGGACACCGTCACGGCCAGTGCCGGATCGTACCTCGCCGAATCGTACGGTCCGGGGTACGTCGCCGTCGGATTCACCTTCGATCACGGCACCTACCGCACGGATGACGGCACGACCATCGAGCTGGCGCCGGCGTCCGAGTCCTGGTTCGAGCAGCCGCTGTCCGCCGTCAGGGCGGACAGGTTCGTCCTCCGCCTCGACGGCGAGATCTTCGCTGACATCGGCGCGTGGCTCGATGCCCCCTTGCTGACACGCGGCCGTCCCGAACATGCAAGCAGGTCGGAGGCCTCCGGCGGAACACTCCGGGAGTGGTTCGACGTCATCGTCCACACGCAGGAGATCACACCGGCGGAGCCGCTGTGACCGGACCCGCTCGAGAACAGGACTGAAACGATCCGAGAAAGGTGGAGATCATGAAGATCGCAGTATTCGGAGCGACCGGAAGCGTCGGCCGGCACGTGGTGCGGCAGGCCGAGGGCCTGGGACACGAGGTCACCGCCCTCGTGCGCGACCCCGTGAAGCTGAACGACGAGAGTGTCGCTGTCGTGCAGGGGGACGTTCTCGACCCGGTCGCGGTCCGCGACGCGGTGGACGGGCAGGAGGCCGTGATCGTCGTCCTCGGCGCCGGTCGCAGGGGCGGCGTCCGCGGCCCGGGAACCCGCGTCATCATCGACGCGATGCGGGACGCCGGTGTGCAGAGGCTCATCGTGCAGTCGACGCTCGGGGTGGGGGACAGCCGACCGAACCTGCCACCGGTATGGCGGTACCTGATGTTCGGCCTGCTGCTGCGACCTGCGTACGCCGATCATGTCGAACAGGAGCAGCACGTGCGTGACAGTGGCCTGCGGTGGACGATCGTCCGGCCGGCGGCGTTCACCGACGGCCCACGTACCGGCGTGTACCGGCACGGGTTCGGCCCTGATGCCGAGGACCTGAGCTCCAAGATCTCGCGCGCGGACGTGGCGGACTTCCTCCTCGGCCAGCTCACGAGTCCGAGCTACGTGCACCGGACTCCTGGCCTCTCGTATGCAAGACCCTGACCCGTCCTGGAGGAAGGGCCCGGACCCGCTCGTTCGAAGCGTGTCCGGGCCCTCTCGATTCATCGGCGCGTGTAGATCGTGACAAGGGTGCTGTCGCCGTAGATGGTCGCTTCGCTCAGCGCCCACGCGCTCTTGTCCGGCGTACTCGCCCAGAGGGTGCGGCCATGCCCGAGGACGACCGGTGAGGTCATCAGGTGGAGCTCGTCGACCAGATCGTGGGTGAGCAGTGCCTGAGCGAGCGCGATGCTTCCGGCGACGGAGATCTCGCCGTCCACATCGCGCTTGAGCCGGGACACCTCCTCGACGAGGTCTCCCTTCAGCACGGTGGTGTTGGCCCAGCTCGGGTCGGAGAGGGTGCGGGAGACGACGTATTTCGGCATGGTGTTGTACTTGTCGGCGAGCTGGCCGCTGTACTGCGGCCACGCGCCGGCGAATCCCTCATACGTCTTGCGTCCCAGGAGCAGGGCCGTCGCGGCGAGCGCCTCCTGCTCCTTGAACCGTTCCCCGTCCGGGCCGCGGTCGAAGTCGAAGCTCCAGTTCGGATACTTGAACTCCTCGCCGCCGGGTGCCTCCACGACTCCGTCGATGGAGATGAACTCGGTGAGCACGATCCTGCCCATCTCAGTGCTCCCCGGCGAAGGCGCGCAGCGCCTCGGCCAGCACCTCGGGCGTCGTGCTGTGCTCCTGACCGGGCACCGGCTTGAGCACCGCGGTGGGCAGGTGCTCCGCGATGGCCCTGGCACCCGCGGCCAACGCCGGCCAGGTGTCCTCACCGTGCAGGACCAGTACGGGGACATCGACGCGGTTCCAGAGGTCCGAACTCAGCGGCTTTCCGGAGAGCGCGTCTCCGATCTGGCGGCCGTCGTACGCGATCGTCTGTGCGATCGTCTCGAGTCCGGGCCACCAGTCCTGACCCCGCATCCCGTCGACGTACTCCGCCGGCGTCAGTGCCGCGTCGGTGAGGAAAAGGGCGACCGCGTCGCCCGGCCGTCCCTCGGCGACAGCGGCGTCGATGCGCTCGACATAGTCCGTGGGCAACGGCGGGCGGGTCTCGGTGTCGATGGCTGCGTTGGGCTCGAACAGTGCGATCCGCTCGATCGGGACGCCCGCCTGAGCCGCGTTCAGCGCCAGGTTCCCGCCGGAGGACCACCCGAAGACGGTCACCGGACGGCCGTTGCCCGCCTGTTCGATGACCGCCCGGAGGTCCTCATACTCGCGTTCGACCGTGTAGGGCAGCGTGTCGCCGCTCTCACCGCGTCCGCGGCGGTCGTAGGCGATCACGAGGTGCTCGTCCGCGAGAAGCTCCGCTGTGCTCGCGTTCTCGGGTGTCGTGGCACGGTAGGCGGTCGCGCCGTCGATGATGACGATCGGGTCGCCGTCTCCCCATGCCGTGTAGGCGATGCGGGTCCCGTCTGGTGATGTGACGATGCCGTCGGACATGTGCTCTCTCCTTCATCGGATCAGTGGTGTCGTTCACCGCTGCGAACGATGCTCCGCCCCTGAAGGGATGGTGGAGCGCCGTTGCTTCACGCTAGGAGCCTGCTCCGTGTGGACGCGACCGCCGCGAAACGTATGAGCAGCTACGTCCGGGTGCGTACGGACGGCTCGCGTCGCTGCCTCCGACAGGCCGATCAACGACGGGTGCGCCGCCAGGACGAAGTCCCGACGGCGTACCCGCTCAGGCCGCCCTGAGCGCTGTGCTCAGAACGCGGGGGCGGCCTCAGCGATGACAGGGCGCCGCGCGATGCCTGCTCCGGCCACGACCAGTGCGACCATGCACGCCAGGCGGCCGACAGGCAGGAACAGCGAGGCGTAGTAGACCACCACGGACAGCAGCGATAGTACGGCGAGGCAGCCCGCGATCCACGCGAGCACTCGCACCAGCCGGCTCCGCCCATGTCGCGCGACGACCGAGAGGACGAACACGCCGAGCGCGACGACGTGGACGACGCCACCCGCATAGAACGAGATCGAGCGGATCATGGCGACCGTGTCGGTGCTCGCGGTGGTCGCGATCATCGACAGAGCGATCGACAGCGCCGCGCTGACGATGATCGCCGCGACGGCCGTCCATCCGGCCGTCAGCCCCAGCCCCCGCTGCCGGTGCCCGACGGAGTAGACGCCGCCTCGGCGCGGCAAGGACCCGGCGACGACGATCCCGAGCCCGAGACCGGAGAGGGCCTGCAGCAGTCCCGTGATCATCGACGGAACCGTGTTGGCCGCGAGATAGTCGTGCACCTCTGCGGCCGGAGAGCCGGGAAGCGGGAGCTCACCGACGCTGAAGATGCCGGCGACGGGGGACACGGCCAGGTAGAACAGCAGGAACATCAGTGCGCCGATCAACGGCGACAGCGTACGTTTCGACATGTGGTTCAGCCTCATCGGAATCGTGCCGGTCGTCGCCGGTCCCCGGGCGTAATCGACGGTACGTCGGGGAACGTACATGCGCCCGGCGTCTGTGTGCTGGTATGGAATGCGAGGGGAGAGGAGCGGGCATGAGCACCACAGCCTCGGTGCGAAGAGCATCGCGGGAGTATCGGGTCCCCGTCGGGCAGCGTCATGCGCGGTCGGGACGTGCCTCGCGTTGGCGGAGGACTGCCGTGATCGTCCACGTCTGCTCAGCGGGCACGTGGCTCGGAATGGACGTCGTACTCGGCATCCTGGTGTTCACCGCGCTCGCCGCATCTCCCGCCGATTCGGCAGGGTTCGCGTTCGCGATCGGCAGCTTCGTCGGCTGGCCGCTCGTGACGGCTGCGCTGCTCACGCTGCTCAGCGGTGTGGTGATCGCCGTCGGCTCGAAGATCGGGCTGACTCGCCACCGCTGGGTGCTGGTCAAACTCGTCCTCACGCTCGTGCTGCTCATCCTCACCGTAACGCTGCTCGTCCCCTCGGTCGCGGAGGTCGTCCGAGCAGCGTCCGAGTCGCATGGACCTGTCACGATCGAGAGGTCGTTGATCTTCCCGCCGATCGTCTCGAGTCTCATGCTGATCTTCGCGATCGGCATCTCCGTCGTAAGACCATGGGGTCGACGTCGCAGAAGGGAGGATCCGCGATGATCGCCGTGATGCTGGTGGACGACCAGGATCTCGTTCGGATCGGCCTGCGCACTCTGCTCGAGAACGTCGACGGGTTCGAGGTCGTCGCGGAGGCATCCGACGGACTGGCAGCCGTCGACGAGGCCATCCGCACCCGACCCGACGTCGTACTGATGGACATCCGGATGCCGGGAATCGACGGTCTCGAGGCGACGCGAAGGATCATCGCCCATCCCGACCTCGGCGGCACGCGCGTGATCGTGCTGACGACCTTCGAGCGCGACGAGTACGTCTTCGAGGCTCTCCGTATCGGAGCATCCGGCTTCCTCCTCAAGGACACCCCGCCCGCTCAGCTGCTCGACGCGATCCGCACAGTCGACGACGGCGGCGCACTTCTGGCGCCCAGCGTGACGCGCACGTTGATCGCCGAGTTCGTCTCGGCCGAGCATCGCCCGGTGTCGCCCCACCCGCAGATCGACCAGCTCACGACGCGAGAGGCGGAGATCGTGGGCCTCGTGGCTGAGGGGCTGAACAATCAGGAGATCGCCGAGCGCCTGTTCCTCAGCCCCGCGACCGCGCGCACGCACGTCAGCCGGGCGATGATCAAGCTGGGCGCGCGCGATCGTGCGCAGCTCGTGGTGTTCGCCTATCGGTCGGGGCTCGCGTGAGCCTCGGTCGATGATCGCTCACCGCACGGAGACGATCACCGGTAGCCGCTGACGTCGGCCGGTCTGCCGGGGTCCTGCACTTCGACCATGTACCTCCACGCATCCGGCCGAGAGCCGTCGAGGTCGGTGAACCCGTACTCCTTGGCGAGTCCTCCGCTGGAGACGGA
>JAITUD010000315.1 GCA_031286555.1 Microbacterium sp.
CGCAGAGCGCGCGTTCGCCGATGGCGCGCGCGGCACCGTGCATTCCGTGCACCGCCGCGTCGTGAACGTCCTGTTCGGCGACGTTCTCGTCGCGATCGCGGATGACGGGATCGACGACGCCCCGGCGACGATCCGGGTTCCGCTGAGCGATTGGGACTCCCGCGGCATCCGCCAGGGCTCCACCGTCGTCGCCCGCCCCGATCGGGTCGAGCTCGCCGGCGCGCAGGGCGCGCTGCAGGTCTCGCTCTCCGGCGCAGCGGGATGGGAAGCGCCCCGCGCCGATCTCTCCGCCCTCACCGCTGACGACCTCGCAGACGCGCTGAGCATCCTGGACGCTCAGCCCTCCCCCGCACCGGTCACCCCGTTCGGACGCGCGGCGGATCACCTGCTGCGCACCCGTGTCGGGATGCTGCGCACCGCGCTGCTCGAGGACGACGGTGACGCGGTCCGCACCGCGGCATCCGCTCTCATCGGCCTCGGAGAGGGACTCACGCCCTCCGGCGACGATGTCCTCACCGGACTCGCGCTGCTCGCCGCTCAGGACGGCATGCTGCTGGGCCGCTCCCTCCCCGCACTGTCCGATGCGATCCACGCCGGATCGGCGCGCACAGGACTGCTCAGCGCGACGACCATGGCGCACGCCGCCACCGGTCACGGACGGCAGAGCCTGCACGACCTCATCTCCGCACTCCACGACCGCGATGTCGCCGCCCTGCGGCGCTCCGCAGACCACATCCTCCAGATCGGCCACACCTCGGGGGCCGACATCCTCACCGGCATCCGTCTCGCGCTCGACGTCGAGCGCACGGCGCGCGACGTCGGACGAGCGTGTCCACAGGACGAAGAGAAGAAGGGGCAGTCATGACCGACACCACGACGACCGCCGAAGCGACCGCTTCAGCAGAGTTCGAGCACGAGCCGGTGCCGCTGAGCCACCGCAAGTCGCTCTACACCGTCTCGGCGGTGTGGTTCGGGTTCCCGATGATCCTCACCAACGCCGTCCCTGGCGGCCTGGTCGTCGCGATGCTGGGATTCTGGCCTGGCGTGGGCGCGATCCTCACGGCGAACGCGATCATGTTCGTCTACGTAAGCCTGCTCAGCTGGCGCGCGGGCCGCACGGGCAAGAGCTTCTCGCTGCAGGCCATCGAGACCTTCGGCACCGCCGGCTACGCGATCGCCTCGGGGTTCCTCTCCACCGTGGTCGTCGGCTGGTTCGCCTTCAACACCGGCGCGACCGGCGCCACGCTCAGCGAGGCGTTCGGCTGGAACGAGATGCTCGTCGCCGCGATCGCCGGCATCGTCTTCATCGCCGTCACGTACCTCGGCATCCGCGCCCTGTCGGTGCTCGGCACCATCGCCGCGCCGCTGTTCATCATCGCCGTCGTCATCGCGATGGTCATCGCCGCGCAGACCAACGACTTCTCCGCCGTCTTCAGCTACGCGGGCGAGGACGTCCCCAACCCGATGACCTTCGGCGTCGCGGTCACGGCCATCATGGCCACCTTCGCCGACTCCGGCACGATGACGGCGGACTTCACGCGCTGGGCCAAGAACGGCAAGCAGGCCGTGCTCGCCACCGTCACCGCCTTCCCGATCGCGAGCCTGGTGGCCCAGCTCAGCGGTGCCGTCTTCGTCGCCGCCGGTGCGATCGCGCTGCCCGCGGTGAACGGCGGAAACTTCGCCCCGATCCTCACCGGCACCGGCAACCCGTGGCTGAACGTGTTCCTCGTGCTGTTCGTGGTGATCAACCTCGGCTCGGTCTGCACGCACTGCCTCTACAACGGCGCCCTCGGCTGGTCGCACCTGACGCACTCCACGATGCGCCTGCTGACGCTCATCCTCGGCGTCATCGGCGTCATCGTCGCCGTCGCCGGCGCCTGGCAGTACTTCGCCAACTGGCTCGCCCTGCTCGGCGTCCTGGTGCCGCCGCTCGGCGCCGTACTGATCGCCGACCAGATCATCCTCGCCAAGCGCAACGTCGGCCGCCCCGAGAAGAGGTTCCGCGGGAACGCCCTGCTGGCCTGGGCGATCGGCGCCGCCGCCGCGCTGATCTCGCACCTCTTCATCCCCGTGCTCTCGGACGCCGTGGTCGGCCTCGTGGTCGGCTGCGTCGCCTACCTCGCCCTCGAACAGTTCTCAGCAAAGAAGGAGATCAACTCATGACCAGCACTCTGACAGCCGACGAGCAGTACCTCGCGGCAGCAGCGGCCGGCGATCTGGACGGCGTGCGCGCCGCCCTCGCCGCCGGTGCCGACAAGGATGCCGTGGACTGGGAGGAGGCGACCGCGATCCTGCACGCCGCCCGTGGCGGACACCTCGACGTGGTGCGCGCGCTGATCGCCGAGGGCGTCGACATCGACGCTCAGGATCAGACCTGCGCCAACCCGTTCCTGTTCGCCTGCATCAACGACCGGCTCGAGCTCGTCAAGATCATGGCCGAGGCCGGCACCGACCTGAAGCGCCTCACCCGCATGGGCGGCAACGGGCTCACCCCGTCGGCGGAGAAGGGCCACCTCGAGGTCGTCCGGTACCTGCTCGAGAACACGCGCATCAACGTCAACCTCACCAACAACCTGGGATGGACGGCGCTCATCGAGACCATCATCCTCGGCGACGGCGGCCCCGTCCGCCAGGAGATCGTGCAGCTGCTGCTCGCACACGGCGCGAAGCCCGGCATGCCCGACCCGTGGGGCACCTCCCCGGCCGATCTCGCGCGCGAGCGCGGTTACACCGAGATCGCCGCCATCCTCGACAAGGCCCAGGCCTAAGACTCCCTCGAAAGGAAAACGATGACCAGGCACATCGAAATCAGGAAGAACACCTACCTCGACTCGGTATCGCTCATGTCGATGAGCACCAAGGCGAACGCCGTCGAGGGCGTCACGCAGGCGCTGCTGGGCATGGCGACCCCGATGAACAAGGAGGTGCTCGCGAACGTCGGCGTCCGGGACGCCGCCGTCGACGAGGCCAAGCCCAGCGATCTGATGATCGTCGTGGATGCCTCGGAGGACACCATCGAGGCGGCCATCGAGGCAGTCAACGACATCCTCGCCCGCAAGGACAAGCCTGCCGGTGGCGCGGCCGAGGTGCGCTACCGCACCCTCGACGGTGCCTTCGAGGAGCACGAGGACACCAACCTGGTGCTCATCTCGGTCAACGGCGCCTTCGCCGCCCGCGAGGCGCGCAAGGCGCTGAACGCCGGCAAGAGCGTCATGATCTTCTCCGACAACGTGTCGGTGGAGGACGAGCTCTCGCTGAAGAACCTCGCGCACGAGAAGGGCCTGATCGTGATGGGCCCCGACTGCGGCACCGCCATCATCAACGGTGTCGGACTCGCATTCGCGAACGCCGTGCGCCGTGGCAGCATCGGCGTCGTCGGCGCCTCGGGCACCGGCAGCCAGGAGGTCTCGGTGCGCGTGCACGACTTCGGCGGCGGCATCTCGCAGCTGATCGGCACCGGCGGCCGCGACCTGTCCACCGACATCGGCGGCATCTCGATGATCGACGGCATCAACGCCCTCGACGCCGACCCCGAGACCAAGGTCATCGTCCTGATCTCGAAGCCCCCGGCAGA
>JAITUD010000321.1 GCA_031286555.1 Microbacterium sp.
GTACCGGAGCAATGACCGTCCGCAGGGTGATCGTCCGTACCGGGGCAATGACCGTTCGCAGGGTGATCGTCCGTACCGCAGTAACGACCGTTCGCAGGGGGATCGTCCGTACCGGAGCAACGACCGTTCGCAGGGTGATCGTCCGTACCGGAGCAATGACCGTTCGCAGGGTGATCGTCCGTACAAGCGTGATGACTCGCGCGGGGGAGACCGTCCGTACCGGAACGACCGTCCGCAGCGCGATGACCGCCGCCGCGATGACCGGGGCCGCGATGGTGACCGGCGCTCCGACACCCGGCAGCGCGGTGGCGCCGACCGTGAGTACAACCCCTACGCTCCGGTCCGCGAGCGCGTGCCGGAGCCGCAGCTGCCCGACGACATCACGCCGCGTGACCTGCACCCGGCGGCGCGCAACGAGCTCAAGACCCTCAGCATGGAGAACGCCGAGCGCGTTGCCCGGCACCTCGCGATGTCGGCGCGCCTGATCGACGAGGACCCGCAGCTCGCCCATGAGCACGCCCTCGCCGCGTCGCGCCGCGCCGGCCGCATCCCTGTGGTCCGAGAGTCGGTCGCCATCACGGCCTACGCCATCGGCGATTTCGCGCTGGCCCTCCGTGAGCTGCGCACCTACCGCCGCATCTCCGGTCGCGAGGACCAGATCGCTCTGATCGTCGACAGCGAGCGCGGCGTCGGCCGTCCCGACCGCGCGCTGGAGGAAGGGCGCGGTGTCGACCGCTCCGCCCTCCCCACCGAGGTGCGCGTCGCTCTGGCGATCGCGATGTCGGGGGCCCGCATGGACCGCGGTGAGTTGGAGCTCGCGCTCGGCGAGCTGGAGATCCCCGAGCTCGACCCCGACCGGGCCTTCGAGTGGAGCCCCGCCCTGTTCGCAGCGCGGGCCGCCGTGCTCGAGGACCTCGGACGCACCGATGAGGCTGAGTTCTGGGCCGAGCGCGCGGAGACCGCTGCGGACGCCATCAACGCCGCCTCCGCGGAGCACGACGAGATCATCGTCGAGGACGGCCTCATCGAGGACTTCGACGACGACTACGACGAGGATGCCGTCGGCGAGAACGACGACGCCGTCACGGACGTCGACGATGCCGAAGGCGAACTCGCGGAGGCTGAGGCGGATGCTGCCGCCGAGGCGGAGGACACCGCTGAGGCAGAGATCGCCGAGGCCGCCGCGCCCGAGCCCAAGGCCGACGATGTCGCCGCTGAGGTAGCGGAGATCCTCGTGGAGGCGGGAGTCGACGAGGCCGACCCCACCGACGAGGGCAAGGCCTGATGGGCCTGTTCCGCAGATCCGTTCCCGCATCCGTCACTCCGCTCCACGGCCGTGATGCCGTGCTGGCCGACCTGGACGGCGTCGTGTACGCCGGCCCCGGGCCGCTGCCGCACGCGGTCGACAGCCTGAACCGCGCCGCTGCCGGCGCCAGGCTCGGATACATCACGAACAACGCTTCGCGCACCGACGCGGATGTCGCGAGCCATCTGCGCGACCTGGGCCTCGAGGTGCGTCCGAACGACGTGGTTACGAGCCCGCAGGCTGCCATGAGGCTGCTGACGACCATGGTGCCGGCGCCCGCGACGATCCTCATCGTCGGCGGCGAGGGTCTCGTCGTCGAGGCGGAGAAGGCCGGCTACACGGTCACCCGCAGCGCCGAGGACGCACCGAGCGCCGTCGTGCAGGGCTTCGCCCCGGAGGTGGCCTGGACCGATCTCGCGGAGGCGGCGTTCGCCCTGAAGGTGCCGGAGGACGAGGGCGGGATCCCGTGGATCTCGACCAACACCGACTGGACGATCCCGCGCGAGCGCGGCGTCGCGCCGGGCAACGGCACGCTCGTGTCCGCGGTGCACACCGCGATCGGCCGTCTGTCGACCGTCGCAGGCAAGCCCGAGACGCCGATCTTCGAGGAGGCGCTCGCGCGTTTCGGGGCGCGCGATGCGCTGTTCCTCGGCGACCGTCTCGACACCGACATCCTCGGCGCGAACCGTGCCGGCATCGACTCGGCGCTGGTGCTCACCGGCATCGACCGGCCGAAGCACGTGCTCGCGGCGCCCGAGGGGTCGCGGCCGACCTACATCCTGAGCGACCTGCGGGAACTTCACGAGCCGTACCCGGAGACCGTGCAGAAGGACGGTGTGTTCCACGTGAACGGCGCCGCCGTGCGTGTCGTGGGTGCGAACGTCGAGATCCTCGCCGAAGGGGAGCGGCAGATCGACCTGCTGCGCGCAGGTGCAGCGGCGATCTGGGGGAGCGGAGCGGCGATCTACGTGTTCGAGGTGCCAGAGCGCCTCTACGCGGACCCGTTCCACAGGCCCTGACTCTCCACACCTCCGAGCGCCGCCGGTTCGGCGTCCGTCGCCCGCGTTAGGGTGGGGACATGCACGATCCCGCCGAGCAGCACCGGTCAGACGAGCCGGCAGACGCGCTCTGGAGCAGGCTCCGTCTGATCGAGGGGCAGCCGCTCTCCGACCGTGCCGACGCGTACTCCGCACTGCACGGCGAGCTCATGAAGCGGCTCGACAGCGCCCCGAAGTCCGAGCAGCGGCCGAGCCCCGCCGGGGAACGGTGACGCGCCTCGATGCGGCGCTGGCCGCGCGAGGACTGGCGCGTTCGCGCTCGCATGCCGCGACGCTGATCAGCGAGGGGCGGGTGCGGATCGACGGACGCCCCGTCGTGAAGGCCTCCACACCCGTCGCGGATGACGCCGAGCTCTCCGTCGACGGTGCCGACGACTACGTCAGCCGCGGCGCCCACAAGCTCATCGCCGCGCTGGACGGCTTCGGCATCCCGGTGCAGGGCAGACTCGCGCTTGACATGGGCGCGTCCACCGGCGGGTTCACCCAGGTGCTCCGCGAGCGCGGGGCGCGCCGGGTGCTCGCCGTCGACGTGGGACACGATCAGCTCGCGGCATCCGTCGCCGCCGACCCGGGAGTGACCTCGGTCGAGGGGTTCAACGTGCGGTACATGACGCCGCAGAGCCTCAGCGAGGCGACCGGCGAGAACGACGCCCCCGACCTCCTCACCGGCGACCTCTCCTTCATCTCCTTGGCGCATGTGCTCCCCGCGGTCGCGGCGGTCGCGGCACCCGGCGCCGACATCGTGCTGCTCATCAAGCCGCAGTTCGAGGTGGGGCGCACCGCCGTGCGCGGCGGGCTGGTCACCGACCCGACCACGCGGGTCGACGCCGTCGAGCGCACCGCCTGGGACGCGTGGGACGCGGGGCTCGGCATCCGCGGCATCCTGCCCTCGCCGATCCTCGGCACGCACGGCAACGCCGAGTACCTGGTGCATCTCGGCGCGGGTGGCGACGATCCGACACAATGGACGAAGCGCATCGCGGAACTGGCAGGAGGACGATGAACGAGCGGAACATCCTGGTCGTCGCTCACGCGCACCGGGAAGACACTGTCATCGCCGCGATGCGCGTGGTCGAGGCGCTGCGCGACGCCGGTGCGCGCCCCGTCCTCGCCGCGGAGGACCACGAGGATCTCATCGCCGTCGACCCGCGATTCGCCGAGGTCGCCGTCGTCGGTGCCGACATCGACGTGAACGACCTCGAACTCGCGATCGTGCTCGGCGGTGACGGCACCATCCTGCGCGCCGCGGAACTGGTCCGGGGCTCAGGCGCCCCGGTGCTCGGCATCAACATGGGCCACGTCGGCTTCCTCGCCGAGATCGAGCGCGACGACATGGACGATGCCGTCCGTCGCGTGATCGACCGCGACTACCAGGTCGAGGAGCGCCTCGCTCTGGCGGTCCGCGTGAAGGATGCCGCGGGCGAGGTCGTGTACGAGACCTGGGCCCTGAACGAGGCGACGGTCGAGAAGGCCAGTCGCGAGCGGATGATCGAGGTCGTCGTCGAGATCGACGGGCGACCCCTCACCAGCTACGGATGCGACGGCATGGTGGTCTCGACGCCCACCGGCTCCACCGCCTACAACTTCTCCGCCGGCGGCCCGGTGATCTGGCCCGGCGTCGAGGCGATCGCCGTCGTGCCGCTCTCCGCGCACGCGCTGTTCGCGCGCGCGCTCGTGGTCAGCCCGCAGGCATCCGTCGCGATCGAGATGCTCGAGTCGACCTCGGGAACCGGCATCCTCTGGTGCGACGGCCGTCGTTCGCACGAGCTGCCGCCGGGCGCGCGTGTCGTCGTGCGCCGGTCCTCCCGGCCGGTGCGTCTGGCGCGCCTGCATCCGATCCCGTTCACCGATCGGCTGGTGCGCAAGTTCCGGCTGCCGGTCGCCGGATGGCGGGGAGGCAGCCGATGATCGAGGAGATGCGCATCCGCGGCCTCGGCGTGATCGACGACGCCGTGCTGCCGCTCGGCCCCGGATTCACCGCGATCACCGGCGAGACCGGAGCGGGCAAGACCATGGTCGTGACCGGGCTCGGACTGCTGCTCGGCGCCAGAGCTGACTCCGGTGCCGTGCGCGCCGGCGCGTCGCAGGCATCCGTCGCGGGCGTCTGGATCGTGCCGCCGG
>JAITUD010000471.1 GCA_031286555.1 Microbacterium sp.
TCTGCCGGCAGGCCGCTTGCCGGGTCGACGACGCCGTTAATGATGGCGCAACGAGCTCCAGCAGCGCGGTAGTTGGGGATCATCGCATGGGCGTTCTGCAACTTGACACGCTGTCGGCCCTGATTCTCGTCGGCTGCCGGATGGCACATGCCCAGCTGGTCGGTGTCAGCAAACGCCACTCGAACGCCTGTGCCCGCTAGCTCGGCAAACAGCTGCCAGGCGACGGTCGACTTGCCAACGCCCGGTGGGCCGCACAGCCACAGCACATCGAATACGTCGTCCGCCATCTAACCAGCTCCAGCGCGAGCCACCCGCGCTCACCGCCGGAGCGCTGCTCCAGTATGCGGGTCGAAGATGTGCAAGTGCTCGCGACGGATTATCAGCTCGAGCGGCGCCCCGCGGTTGATGGCATTCGTTCCGTCGACAACCGCTGTGAACCGGGCCAGCCCGCTGCTCCTGGGCGCCGATCCGTTCAGTAGAGCAGGCCCGAAGGCCGAGGCGCAGCCCTCCATCGAGAACAGCACATGCGTCTCGGTACCGAGCTCCTCCACCACGTCGGGAATGACTCGTAGCCGCGGCAGGGTCGGATCCGCGCCTGGGCCCGGAACGCCGAACGCCGCCGGGCGGATCCCGAGGATCACGGGCCGTGGCTCTGAGCCGAGCGACTTCCAGCCATCGACTATGACCGACAAGCCGCCGAAGGAAACGGCGCCGTCGGCGAGTTCGGCGTCGACGAGGTTCATCGTTGGCGAGCCGATGAACGTCGCAACGAACAGGTTCTCCGGCGTCCCGAACAGGGCGCGCGGCGTATCGCATTGCTGGAGTGCACCGCCGCGCATCACCACCACCCGCTGGCCGAGAGTCATCGCCTCGACCTGGTCGTGCGTGACGTAGATCGTCGTCGTGCCGAGCCGCAGGTGCAGCCTGGCGAGCTCCGCGCGCATCTCAACGCGCAGCTTTGCGTCCAGGTTCGAGAGCGGCTCGTCCATCAGGAACACCTGAGGCTGGCGGATCGTCGCGCGCCCGATCGCCACCCGCTGACGCTGTCCGCCTGATAGCTGACCTGGCTTGCGATCGAGCAGCTCGGCGATGTCGAGCGTGCGTGCGACCGCCTCCACGCGTTCGGCGATCTCCGCACGCCGAACCCGGCGCGTCTTGAGGGGGAAGGCGAGGTTCTCGCGGACGGTCATCTGCGGATAGAGGGCGTAGCTCTGGAAGACCATCGCGATGTCGCGGGCCTGCGGTGCCACCCTGGTCACGTCGCGCGCTCCAACGAGCACCCGGCCGGTTGTCACCGCCTCGAGGCCGGCGATCATCCGCAGCAGCGTCGTCTTGCCGCAGCCAGATGGCCCGACGAGAACGACGAACTCGCCGTCGGCGATCTCGAGGTCAAGCGGCTCGACCGCCGTCACCGACGGCGGGTAGATCTTGCTCACCTGCTCGAGCGTGACTCCAGCCATCAGGGCTCGCCAATCTTCATTGCTTGAGCGCTCCTCCCAGCATCCCGGCGATGAAGTGTCGCTGCAGGAAGAGGTACAAGGCGACTACGGGCAGCGCGACGATCACGGACGCCGCCGACAGCGACGCGATGTCCGCACCGTAACGGCCCTGGAAGTATGAGAGGCCGAGCGGCGCGGTGCGCAGGCTTTCGTTCGCGACCATCACGAGCGCCAGCAGGAACTCGTTCCAGGTCCACATGAACACGACCAGCATCATCGTCACGATCGCTGGCCGCCCCATCGGCGCGAGCACCCGCACGAGCGTCCGCAGCGTGGACGCGCCGTCCATCCGTGCGGCCTCGACCAGCTCGCGGGGCACCGATCGGAAGTACGCGCGCATCCAGAACGTGCCGAACGACACAGACAGCCCGATCTGCGGCAGGATCAGCGCCCAGTAGGTGTCGGTCAGGCCGAGGCTGCGGAAGTCGTAGTAGAGCGGCACGACCATCGACTCGAACGGCACGATGATCCCGGCGAGCAGCAGGTAGAACAGCGGGCCGCTGAGCGGGAACCGCATCGTCCCGAACGCGTAGCCGGCGAGAACCGAGAACACGCTCGTGGCCAGCACCACGGCGACGACCACGATCGCGCTCGAGCGCAGGTACGACGAGAAATGTCCCCGGTTCCAGGCCTCGACGAACGTATCGAAATGCAGAGAGCTCGGGAAGCTGAAGCCGCCGGTGACGTCGCCAGGCCGGTGCAACGCTGTGATCATGACGAGCACCAGCGGCACCAGCGCCACGAGCGAGAAGACACTGAGGATCGTGTAGTTCACTACTCGCTCGAAGCGGCCGGTCATGATTCGCGCTCGACGAGTCTCGTGATCATGAACGTGACCGCGAAGATCAGGATCGTGAGCATCACGCCGAGCGCTGCCGCGGAACCAACCTGGCCGGTGGAGAAGGCGCGTTGGTAGATGTCGAGCGAGGGGACCATCGTCTGGTCACCTGGCCCGCCCTTCGTCGTCAGGTAGATCAGGTCGAAGGTGCGGAGTCCGCCGATCACGGTGAGCGAGAGCGCCACGGCGAGCGGGTTGCGCAATCCGGGCAGCGTGACTGCGAAGAACTCACGGATCGGTCCCCCGCCGTCGACCCGCACGGCGTCGAACAGCGGCGGCGGGATCTGCTGCACGCCCGCGATGAAAAGGACCATGCACAGCCCGAACGTGACCCACGTCCCGACGAGACCGGTCGCCGGCAGCGCCCACGTGTAGTCGCCGAGCCAGCTCCGCGACAGGCCGCCGAGGCCGATCGCGCGCAGCAGCTGGTTGATCGGCCCGTCGGGCGCATAGAGCCACCTCCAGGTCACCGCGACAACGACCGTCGCGATGACCTGCGGCAGGAACAGCACCGTGCGGAAGAAGCTCATGAACCGCAGCCGCGAGCGCGACAGCGCAGCGGCGAGGATCAGGCCGACCGCGATCGGCAGCAGCGCGTAGAACGCCACCAGCACGAACGAACGCAAGAACTCGGCTCGTATCCCGGCGTCGGCGAACGCGCTGGTGTAGTTGCTCAGCCCGACCCAGGTGCCGCGCGTCACTCCGTCCCAGTTGAAGAACGAGATCGACACGCCGTGCACCATCGGCGCGACCACGAACGCCAGGTACACGGCGAGCGCCGGCAGCAGGTAGAGGAACGCGATCCAGCGCGGCTCTCCTGGCGAGCGTTCGTGGCGCGTCTGCGCGGTCATCTCGAGGGGATCACCCGTAATAGCCCTGCCAGTCCTGTTGCACCTTGGCGATGAACTGCGCGACGGAGACGTGCCCTGAGGTGAGATCCTGCAGCGCCGCGAACAGCGTGTCGCCCATGGTCGGCGTTGCCCAGTCGAGGTAGGGCGTCAGAGTGTTGCTCTGCGAGCGTTGCGTCCAGTTCGTCGTGATCGACGCCAGCGATGACTGCGCCGACAGCGGCGCGTCGCTCGAAACGGGGGTCGCGGGGAGGTCGCCGTGGCTGATCACGGTGTCGGCCGCGCTCGTCGTGGTGATGAAGTTGATATACGCCGCGTCGAGGTTCGGGTGGGCGCTCCGGGAGCTGATGTGCCAGGGCAGCGACAACGCACCGGTGGTGTCAGCGAAACCGCCGGAAGGCGGCGGGACCACGAAGAATCCGACGTTGTTCTTCATCGGGCCGGCGAAGGTCGCGTTCTCCCACGGGCCGGTAATGAAGTACAGGCCCTGACCGTGGGCGAACTTGCCGGCGGCGTCTTCCTGGCCGACGCCGTTGAAGCCCTGCTCGAAGTATCCCGCCCGGGCCCAATTCTGCAGTGTCGTCGCGGCCTTCGCCGTGCCAGGCGTGTGGAACGACGCGCCGGACCTGCCGTAAGTCCAGTCGCGGATCTGCGAGGCCGGCGTGTACAGCGATTGCAGCACCATGAACACGTGGCCCATCGGCCACTTGTCGAGGTTGCCGACCTCGATCGGCGGCACGCCCGCGCGCTTAGCCACGGCGAGCGAATGCTCGAACTGGACGAACGTGTGCGGCACGCTCAGACCTAGCCGGGCGAGCGCCTTCTTGTCGTAGAACGCGCCGACGACCTCAGCCTTCTGCGCGATCCCGTACAGCGCTCCCTTGCCCCAGACGGCTCCGTCACCGCCCCAGCGCAGCGGGTCGAGCACCGATGGCGAGCCGAACCGGGCGTTCCAGTCGTACAAGCTGGCGTACTTATCGAGCGGCAGGATCAGGCCAGCCTTGACGAGTGGCGCGTCGACGCTGTAGCCCTCGTTGCCCTGCAGGACATCGGGCGGATGCTCAGAGGAGGCGGCAAGCTTCACCGTTGTCACGTAGTCGTTGAAGTCGCGGACGACGCGCTGGATCTTCACATTCGGATGCTCGGTTTCGAACTGCTGGTTGAGCGCGTTGATCTCGGCGGTCGGACCGGGTTCGTTCTCCGTGTCCCAGACGACGAGCGTCACCGGCTTCTTAGTAAACGTCTTAGACACTCCGTGGGGCGCTGTGGCGACCTTGTTCGTGCCGCCGGGGGTCACGCACCCTGCCAGGAGCGTTGCCACCGCGCCGGTCAGCAGCGCTATCGCGATCCGAGGTTTCATGTGATCGATTCCTCCAGTCCGAGGATCGGGGGTTGAGCGAGCCCGCGCTGCCGCGCTTCGGCGAGCAGCCGATCGAGTGTTGGTGCGGCGTCGACCGCCGTGCCGGTAGTCAGCGCGAGCGCCGCGTACAGCGAGGCGTGCTCGAGCGCGGCACGCAGCGGGAAGCCGGCGAGGTCGGCCCACACGTACGCGGCCGTGAACAGGTCACCCGCGCCTGTCGTGTCGTGGACCACGACTCGTGGTGCCGGAACCGTGATCAGCTCGCCGGCCCTCGCGGCAACGCAGCCGTCGGCCCCGAGCGTGACGACCGCCGTTTCCGCCGCATCGGCCAGCCTGAACGCCGCGGCGGACGGGATGTCGTGGCCGGTCAATGCTCGAGCCTCGGCACGATTGGC
>JAITUD010000075.1 GCA_031286555.1 Microbacterium sp.
CTGAACGACATCGTGTTCGTGCAGTACCCGACCGCGGAAGACCCGGACAACGCGAACAAGGTCGTTCCGGAGTACGACGCCGCCGAGCAGATGTGGGCGGCGATCTCGGCGAACAAGCAGCTCGAGATCACGCACAAGAACACCAAGAACGAGGGCGTCGTCGTCGAAGACACCCCGGCTGCGACCACGCCGCCGGCGACCGCGGACCCGGGTGCCACCGCCGCTCCCGACGTCGCGCAGCTGCCATCGTCGGTGAAGGGCAACTCGGCCGCGCAGCAGACCTGCTCGAACGGCAACGTCCGGCGCTGACTCGCATCGCCAGGCGTGGGGCTGCCGTCCTTCGGCGGGCCCGCGGGTAGGGTGAGGGCTACCCTCCGACCCCGGCGAGGGCCGCGACAGGAGGTGCACCTGGTGGGTTCGAGGAGGCGGAAGCCGATCCTGCGGCACGGCCCGCAGCGCACACCCCGGGCTTTCGGACAGCTGATGTCGCTGGTCGGCATCGTCGTCGCGGTGCTGCTGGTGAGCACCATCGGCGTCGCCGCGTTCGTCGTCACCCATCTGGCCGGCACCGCCGCCGCGAACAGCGTGGCACTCGAGGACCCGGTCGAGCTCCCGCCCGACATCGGCGCCTGGGAGGGCGGCTTCGACGTGCTGCTGATCGGCATCGACAAGTGCGAGAAAGACATCGCGCACCTGTTCGGCAAGCGCTGCAACGACAAGGAGCAGTCCGGCAAGCTCAACGACGTGGATCTGCTCGTGCACGTGTCCAACAACCCGCGGCGGGTCACGGTGGTCAGCTTCCCGCGCGACATGATGATCGCGCAGCCGGAGTGCACCGACGAGAACGGCACCGTGCATCGCAGGACCAGCCGGGCCGCGGTGAACGAGGCCTACGGGCGCGGCGGCCTGAACTGCGTCGCCAAGACGATCTCCGAGCTGAGCGGCCAGAAGGTCACCTTCGCGGCATCCCTCACCTTCGGCGGCGTGATCGAGATCACCGACGCGATCGGCGGTGTCGAGGTGTGCCTGGCGAAGCCGATCGACGACCCCGACACCGACCTGCACCTGACGGCGGGGACGCACTCGCTCAAGGGGCTGGAGGCGCTGAACTTCCTGAGGACACGGCACGGGCTGGTGGGCGGCAGCGACCTGAGCCGCATCGGCAATCAGCAGCAGTACATGTCGAGCCTGGTGCGCAAGGTGACCAGCGCCGAAGTGCTCGGCAACGTCGGCACGGTGCTGCGTCTGGCCGAGATCGGGGTGAAGCGCTCCGAGCTCAGCGACAACCTCAACCCGATGCGGATCGCCCAGGTCGCTCTTGCGCTGAAGGACGTGCCGCCGTCGGACTACGTCTTCCTGCAGTATCCGGTGTTCGACGACCCGCGCGACAAGGCCAAGGTGATCCCCGACGAGGTCTCCGCCGAGGCGATGTGGGCGGCGATCGCGGAGAACAGGCCGCTGCAGATCACTCACCAGCGCGGAGCGCAGGAAGGTGTGGTGGATGCCCCGGGGCAGACCACTGCGCCGACGGCGCCGACGACGCCCACTCCCGGTGCGACCGGCGGCGCTGTCGACCTGCCGTCGAACGTCAAGGGACAGAGTGCCGACACCCGGACCTGCTCCAACGGCAACGGACGTTAGACCCGGCGCACGCAGAAACTTGCGCTCTGATGAAAGCAGTTGCGTAAACTTGCGTCATGTCTAAGCGTCTGGCCGAGGTTGCCCGCAAGGTCGGTGTGAGCGAGGCGACCGTCAGTCGCGTACTCAACGACAAGCCCGGGGTCTCGGATTCCACGCGGCAGGCGGTGCTCACCGCACTCGATGTGCTCGGCTATGAGCGGCCGACCAAGCTCCGTGGCGAGCGGGCCCGCCTGGTCGGACTGGTCCTGCCCGAGCTGCAGAACCCGATCTTCCCCGCGTTCGCAGAGGTCATCGGCGGTGGGCTGACGCAGGCCGGCTACACGCCGCTGCTGTGCACGCAGAGCGCCGGCGGGGTGACCGAGTCCGACTACGTCGACCTCCTGCTCGCCCAGCAGGTGTCCGGGGTCGTGTTCCTGGGCGGCAACTACACCCAGGCGGATGCTCCGCACGAGCACTACGCGCGGCTCAAGGCCGTGAACCTCCCCACGGTCATGGTCAACGCGAGGATCCCGGAGCTCGAGTTCCCGACCGTGTCCACCGATGACGTCGCGGCCGCCGAGCAGGCCGTGCTGCACGTGCATCAACTCGGACACCGCAGGATCGGCCTCGTCCTCGGCCCCGCCGACCACCTGCCGTCGCAGCGGAAGGCCGCCGGCGCGCGGGCCGCTCTCGAACGACTGGGCGGGGCCCTGGATGAGGGGCTGATCGCGCGCGGCCTGTATTCGCTGGAGTCCGGGCAGGCCGGGGCGGCGCGATTGATCGCCGCCGGTGCGACGGCCCTGGTGTGCGCGAGTGACCCCCTGGCGCTCGGGGCCGTCCGCGCTGCGCGCCGTGCGGGGCTGCGCGTGCCCGAGGACGTCAGCGTCGTGGGCTTCGACGATTCCGCACTGATGGGCTGCACCGAGCCCCCGCTGACCACGGTCCGCCAGCCGATCGAGGCGATGGGTCGGGCGGCGATCGACCTGCTGCTCTCGCAGATCGCGGGCGGGTCCGAGTCCGGCACCGAGCTGCTCTTCGAACCGGAGCTGGTGCTGCGGTCGTCGACGGGGCCCACCCGGGTCTGAAGCCGCCCGAGAACGGCCCGCACGCGATGCGGTGCCGCTCGTTCGTGGTGCCCGCTCTCGGCGGATGCGCCATACATCATCAGAGATTTGCGTAATTTAATTCAACTCTTGCAAATGCTCGTAGGGAAAGCTACATTCGGATCACCCGCTCATCGATGACGAGGAGTTCCGTGGACACCGAGGTTCCGCCGATCCCATCCGCCCCGCCCGTGACCGTTCCCGAGGACGCCGGCTGGTGGCGCACCGCCGTGATCTACCAGGTCTACGTGCGCAGCTTCGCGGACGGCGACGGCGACGGCACCGGCGACCTCGCCGGGGTCCGGTCCCGCCTCGGCTACCTCCGAGACCTCGGCGTCGACGCCATCTGGTTCACGCCCTGGTACCCCAGCCCCCTCGCCGACGGCGGCTACGACGTCGCCGACTACCGCGACATCGACCCGCGGTTCGGCAGCCTCGCGGAGGCCGAGCTGCTCATCGCAGAGGCGCTGGCGCTCGGCATCCGCACGATCGTCGACATCGTGCCCAACCATGTCTCGGAGCAGCACGAATGGTTCCGCAGCGCGCTGCAGGCCGGTCCCGGCAGCCCGGAGCGGGAGCGGTTCTGGTTCCACCCCGGGCGAGGCGAGGACGGGGCCGGCATCCCGACCGACTGGGTCTCCAGCTTCCAGGGCGAGACGTGGACGCGCACGGTCGATGCCGACGGGCGCCCCGGTGAGTGGTACCTGCACCTGTTCACTGCGCAGCAGCCCGACCTCAACTGGAACCACCCCGACGTGCGCCGCGAGCCCGAGAACATCCTGCGGTTCTGGTTCGACCGCGGAGTCGCCGGCGTACGGATCGACTCCGCCGCGATGCCGGTGAAGGACCCCGCCCTGCCGTCGCTGCCCGGCGAGGACGCCGCACCGGGCACGCATCCCCACATCGACAGGGACGAGCTGCACGAGATCTACCGCGGCTGGCGCTCTGTCGCGGAGGAGTACCCCGGCGAACGCGTGCTGGTCGGCGAGGTCTGGCTGGAGGATGCCGCGCGCTTCGCGCGCTACCTGCGCCCGGACGAGATGCACACCGCCTTCAACTTCGACTTCATGACCCAGCCGTGGAGTGCGCGGGCGATGCGGGCCAGCATCGAGCGCACCCTCGCCGCGCACGAGCCCATCGGCGCTCCCGCCACCTGGGTGCTCTCCAACCACGACGTCACCCGTCCGGTGACGCGGTACGGCCGTGCCGACTCGGGCTTCGCCTTCGAGCGCAAGCGCTTCGGCACCCCGACCGACCTGGAGCGCGGCACCCGTCGTGCCAGGGCCGCCGCGCTGCTCGTGGCGGCCCTGCCCGGCAGCCTGTACATCTATCAGGGCGACGAACTGGGCCTGCCCGAGGTCGAGCTCCCGCGCGAGGTGCTGCAGGATCCGATGCACTTCCGCTCCCAGGGGGTCGACCCGGGACGCGACGGATGCCGGGTGCCGCTGCCTTGGTCGGGCACCGCATCACCCTACGGGTTCGGAGGCACGCCGTGGCTTCCCCAGCCGGGGGACTGGGGCGGTCTGACGGCGGAGGCTCAGCAGCGCGACCCCGGTTCGATGCTGGCGCTGTATCGCTCGGCCATCGCGCTGCGGCGCGATCTCTCAGATTTCTCCGACCAGAGCCTGACCTGGCTGGAGCTCGGTGCCGACGTGCTCGCCTTCCGCCGCGGGGAGTCGACGATCTGCGTCACGAATCTCTCCGGCAGCCCGATCCCCGTCCCCGCCCATCGCGAGGTGCTGCTGTCCAGCGCCCCGACGACGGGAGCCCTCGAACCCGACACCACCCTCTGGCTCGCACTCTGAGCCGGCGCTCCCCGGAGCACAGCAGTCACAACCGCACACCCCCTGCAATCACGGGACGAGCCGATCCGGCATCCCGTCCATGGAAGGAAAAGACGATGAAGTCAACACGCATCCTCGTCGCGGGCATCGCCGTGCTCGCGACGGTCGGCGCCCTCGCCGGCTGCTCCAGCGGCCCCGCGGACAGCGGCGGCAAGACGCAGCTGCGCGTGGCCACGTTCCCGCCCGGTGCCGATGCCGCGGCCTACAAGGCGTTCGCCGACCAGGAGAAGCAGTTCGAGAAGGAGCATCCCGACATCGACATCATCGGCGTCGAGTACGAGTGGAAGGGCCCGACCTTCGCCGTGCAGCTCGCCGGAGGCAGCCTTCCCGACGTCTTCACCGTGCCGTTCACCGACACGAAGACGCTGCTCGAGAACGGCCAGCTCACCGACGTCACCGCCGCGATGAAGAAGCTCGGGTACGAGGACAAGTTCAATCCGGTGATCCTCGACGGTGTCACCGGATCGGACGGGAAGATCTACGGCTTCCCCCGACAGGCCTACGCGATGGGGCTGCACTACAACCGCGATCTGTTCACCGCGGCGGGGCTCGACCCGGACGAACCGCCGACCACGTGGGACGAGATCCGGGCCGATGCCAAGACCATCGCGGCGAAGACCGGCAAGGCCGGCTACGCGCAGATGGCGGCCAACAACACGGGCGGCTGGCAGCTGACCGCCGCCACGGTCGCCCGCGGCGCGCGTACCCAGACCGACAAGGAGGACGGCTCCGCCACCTCGACGGTCGACAACGACGCGACGAAGGCCGCGCTGCAGTTCCTGCATGACGTGCGCTGGGAGGACAAGGCGTTCGGGTCCAAGTTCGACCTGGACTGGGGCACGATCAACCAGGAGTTCGCCGCGGGAAACCTCGGCATGTACACCTCGGGGTCGGACGTATACACGGCACTGGTGCGGGACTTCGGGATGAAGCCGGAGCAGTACGGCCTGGCCGTGGTGCCGGTGGAGGGCGATGATCCCGGCACGCTCGGCGGCGGCGATGTCGCCGTGATCAGCCCGAAGGCGGACCAGGCGAAGAAGGATGCCGCGGTCACCTGGATCGACTGGTACTACATGCAGAAGCTGATGGACAAGGATGCCGCGATCACCGACGCGAAGACGCTCGCGGATTCCGGCCAGGCGGTCGGCACCCCCCTGCTGCCCGTGCTGAGCCGCGAGCAGTACGAGCAGTCGCTGACCTGGATCGAGCCGTACATCAACGTGCCGCGCGACCAGATGACGCCGTTCACCGACAGCATCTGGGACCAGACCCCGGTGGGCGAGCCCAAGAAGAAGACGCAGGAGGTGTATGCGCTCCTCGACACCGTCGTGCAGACCGTGCTCACCCAGAAGGACGCCGACATCGACGCCCTGCTGCAGAAGGCGCAGACCGACGCGCAGGCGCTGCTGGACCAGTGACGACGACCGGGGCGAGCCGGTTCCACCGGCCCGCCCCGGCTCTTCACCCGATACGCACAGCAGGAGAGGCACGATGGCATTGCTCGAACGGGCGCCGGCTGAGGAGATGCCGATGACGGCACTGCCGCGACGCCGCACGCGACGGAACCCCGTCACCTGGTACCGAGGCGGCGGCCTGTGGAATCTGCTCTTCCTGCTGCCGATGATCGTCGTGTTCGCGGTGTTCAGCTGGTCCCCGATCGTGCAGTCGGTCGTGATGAGCCTGCAGAAGACCAACCTGATCACCTCGCAATGGGTCGGCCTGGACAACTACGTGAAGGTGCTGTCCGATCCGCTGCTGGGCGAAGCCGTGCTGAACACGCTGTGGTTCGCGGTGCTCGCGCTGATCTTCGGATTCCCCGTTCCGCTGCTGATGGCGGTGCTGATGAGCGAGGTGCGCAGGGCGAAGGGGTTCTACTCCGCACTCGCCTACCTGCCCGTCGTCATCCCGCCCGTGGTCGCGGTGCTGCTGTGGAAGTTCTTCTACTCGGCCGACCCGAACGGCGTCTTCAACACGGTGCTCGGCTGGGTCGGCATCCCGCCGCAGCCCTGGATCCAGGATGCGGTGCAGGCCATGCCCTCGCTCGTGCTGGAGGCGACCTGGGCCGGGGCCGGAGGATCGATCATCATCTACCTCGCCGCACTGCTCGGAGTCCCGCCGGAGCTCTACGACGCGGCCGAGGTCGACGGAGCCGGAGTCTGGCGCAAGATCTGGCACGTCACGCTGCCGCAGCTGCGCGGCATCCTCTTCATCATGCTGATCCTGCAGATCATCGCGACGGCGCAGGTGTTCCTGGAGCCGTTCCTGTTCACCGGCGGAGGGCCGGCGGGAGCGACACGGACGATCCTGCTCTACATCTACGACAAGGCCTTCCGGAACAGCCTCGGCGGCGCCTACGGCGAGGCCACCGCGGTGTCGGTGCTGCTCGCCATCGTGCTGGCGCTGCTCAGTTGGCTGTACTTCAGGCTCACCAATCGCTGGAGCAACTCATGACCACCGTCGCACGCCGCTCCGAGCGCAGATCCGCCCGCCGCGCGAACGAGGACCAGGGCGAGCGCTCGATCGTCTCCGCCGCCGACCGCCGCAAGCCCGGAACGCGGTTCGGGATGGGCGCCACCCATGTGTTCCTCACGATCACCCTGATCATCGCGGGGCTGGGGCCCATCCTCTGGCTGCTCAAGTCGGCGATCACCCCGACCCAGGACACGCTCTCGCAGCCGTTCGCCCTGTGGCCGAACGGGGTCGACTGGGCCAACGTGTCATCCGCCTGGAACGACGTGGGCATCTCGCACTACTTCTGGAACACGATCCTGCTCGCCGTGGGGGCGTGGTTCTTCCAGCTCTTCGTCGCGACCACGGCGGGCTACGGGCTCTCGGTGCTGAAGCCGCGCTACGCGCCGATCCTGAACGCGCTCGTGCTGGCGACCCTGTTCATCCCGGGGATCGTCCTGCTCGTGCCGCTCTACCTCACCATCGTGAATCCGCCCCTGGTCGGGCAGTCGATGCTGAACAACTACCTGGCCGTCTGGTTGCCGATGGCGGCGAACGCGTTCAACATCCTTCTCGTCAAGCGCTTCTTCGATGCGCTGCCCCGCGAGGTGTTCGAGGCGGCGAAGACCGATGGTGCCGGTCCTGTCCGGCTGTTCTGGTCGGTGGTGCTGCCGATGTCGAAGCCGATCCTGGGCGTGGTCTCGGTGTTCGCGATCATCGCCGCGTGGAAGGACTACCTCTGGCCGATGCTCGTGCTGCCGGATCCCGCGGTGCAGCCGCTGTCGGTGCGGCTGCCGGCCGTGCAGTCCCAGACCGAGCTGGATGTGTTCCTGGCGGCGCTGGCGATCGCCACGCTGATCCCGATCGCGATGTTCCTGATGTTCCAGTCGGTGTTCCTGCGGTCGGCGGGTCTGGGCGGAGCGGTCAAGGGGTAGGCGGTCAGATCCGGTCCACGTACCCCGGGATCTCCGCGCGGTCCACACCCAGCGCTTCCACCGCCGCGACGTAGTCGCGGGTGAGCTCCAGCATCCTCCGGTGCCGCTGCGGTGAGTCCAGTCGCGGCGCGACCACGGTGCCGCCCCGCCCCCGCGTCTCGACGAAGCCGTCGGCCTCGAGCTCGCGGTAACTGCGCGCGACCGTGTTGGCGGCGAGGCCGAGCGAGGCCGCCAGCGCGCGGACGGGAGGCAGCTTCGTGCCGGGATGCAGCGCTCCGCTCGCGATCCGATCGCGCAGTCCTTCACGGAGCTGCTCGAACGGCGGCGTCGGCGAATCCGCGTCGATGGCGATGTCGAGCTCAGGCATGGGGGACCTCCTGAGCAGAACGTATCAGCGCGGGTCGTAGCGACGCAGCCGGTGGGTGCGCGATACGAGATCGCGAAGGTCCTTGAGCGCGGCCTCCTGGGGGAAGCATCCGGCCGAGCGCGCCTGCACGAGCACGTTGCCCAGCGCGGTCGCCTCGACCGGTCCGGCGAGCACGGGGAGCCGGGAACGATCGGCGGTCGCCTGGCAGAGCAGCTCGTTCTGGGAGCCGCCGCCGACCAGCTGGATCGCATCGACCGGACGCCCGGTCAGGTCCGCGGCCGTCGCGACGGCCGCCGCGAACGCCGCGGCGATCGAGTCGACGATCGTGCGCACCAGCGCCGGACGACTCTCCGGCGCCGGATGCCCGGATGTCCGGAGCGCAGCGGCGATGCGCTCCGGCATTCCGCCCGGCGCGGCCAGCGACGGGTCGTTCGCGTCGAACAGGGGGAGGGCGTCGCCGACTGATGCCGCCTGCGCGAGCAGGTCGGGCAGATCGATCGGCGCGCCGTCCTCCACCTCCCAGTCGCGCACGCTCTCGCTGAGCAGCCACAGACCGGTGACGTTGTGCAGGAAGCGGATGCGGCCGTCGACGCCGAGCTCGTTCGTGAAGTTCGCCGCCCGGGCCGAGTCGGTCAGCACCGGGGCGTCGAGCTCCAGCCCGACCAGACCCCAGGTGCCGCACGAGATGTAGGCCGAGTCCGCCGTCGACAGGGGGGCGGCGACCACCGCGGATGCGGTGTCGTGCGAACCGACCGCGACGACCGGCAGCTCGGCGCCGACCCGCCCCGCGACCTGCGGCGACAGCCGCCCGATCACGGTGCCGGCGTCGACGAGGGGCGGCAGGATGCCGGGATCGATACCGATCCGCTCGGCGAGGTCGCGGTCCCAGTCACCGGTGCGCACGTCGAGCAGCCCCGTGGTGGAGGCGTTCGTGCGCTCGGCGATCTGTGCGCCGGTGAGCAGGAAGGCGATGAGGTCGGGGATGAGCAGCGCCATCGCGGCATCCGGCAGCCGCGCGTCGGCGGCGTACTGGTACAGAGTGTTGAACGGCAGGAACTGCAGGCCGTTGCGCGCGTGGAGTTCGTCGAAGGGGACGCTCGCGTGCACCTTCTCGACGCCGCGCGCGGTGCGGTCGTCGCGGTAGTGGAACGGCTCTGCCAGCAGCTTGCCGCCGCGGAGCAGACCGTAGTCGACCGCCCAAGCGTCGATGCCGATGCTCTCGATCGCCGGCTCGCGCCGCACCGCCTCGGCAAGGCCGTCGAGCACGTGCTCGAAGAGCGTGTCGAAGTCCCAGTGCAGGCCGTCCTCACGCTGCACCGGGCCATTCGAGAACCGCGCGACCTGCTCGAGCTCGAGCACGTCGGAGCCGACCCGGCCGATCATGACCCGGCCGCTCGTCGCGCCGAGGTCGACGGCCGCGAATGCGCGGGTCATCCCTTGCGCCCCGACTCTTCCGAGACTGCATGCCCGCGCCGAGACGGGGGCGTAGCACCGCGGTCTCGGCGCGGGCATGCAGTTTCGCGGAGGCTCATCGCAGGAACGCGGCGGCGACGCCGGAGTCGACGGGGATATGCAGCCCCGTGGTGCGGGACAGCTCGGGACCGGTGAGGACGTACACCGCATCGGCGACATTCTCGGGCACGACCTCACGCCCCAGGATGGTGCGGTTGGCATAGAACTGGCCCAGGTCCTCTTCGGCGACGCCGTAGGTGGCGGCGCGGTTGGCGCCCCAGCCGGAGGCGAAGATGCCGGAGCCGCGCACCACACCGTCGGGGTTGATGCCGTTCACGCGCACACCGTGCTCGCCGAGCTCGACCGCGAGCAGCCGCACCTGGTGGGCCTGGTCGGCCTTGGTCGCCGAGTACGCGATGTTGTTCGGACCGGCGAAGACGGAGTTCTTCGAGGAGATGTAGATGATGTCGCCGCCGAGCTTCTGGTCGATCAGCACACGCGCGGCGGCCTTCGAGACCAGGAACGAACCCTTCGCCATCACGTCGTGCTGCAGATCCCAGTCTTTCTCGGTGGTCTCCAGCAGCGGCTTCGACAGCGACAGACCCGCGTTGTTCACGACCAGGTCCACGCCGCCGAAGGCCAGCACGGCCTCATCGAGCGCCGCCTGCACGGCATCCGCGTCGGCGACGTTCGCGGCGACGCCGATCGCGACATCCGCGTTCCCGAGTTCGGATGCCGCGGCCTGCGCCTTCTCGAGGTCGAGGTCGGCGACCACGACGCAGGCGCCCTCGGCGGCGAGCCGGGTCGCGGTGGCCTTGCCGATGCCGGACGCCGC
>JAITUD010000520.1 GCA_031286555.1 Microbacterium sp.
GCGCGAGAACGGACCGGGGCGCCTCAGGAATGCCGACGGCGGATGCCGGGTTGCACCCTTCGATGAGTACTGTCGCGCTTTCCGTCCTCGACCTCGTTCCGGTGCGCACCGGGCAGACCAGCGCCGAGGCGGTGGGAACCTCGCTCGCGCTCGCGCAGCGCGCCGACGAACTCGGCTATCGCCGATACTGGTTCGCCGAGCACCACAACATGCCGGCCGTGGCATCCACCACTCCCCCGGTGCTGATCGCCGCGGCGGCATCCCGCACGAAGCGGATTCGAGTCGGCTCCGGCGGTGTGATGCTGCCCAACCACGCGCCGCTCATCGTCGCCGAGCAGTTCGCCGCGCTGGAGGCCATCGCGCCCGGCCGCATCGACCTCGGCATCGGCCGCGCGCCAGGCAGCGATCCCGTGATCACGCAGCTGCTCCGCCAGTCCGGCACGGCCGGCGACGTGGAACGATTCCCCTCGCACGTGCAGGACATCGCCCTCATGCTGCAGCGCGACGGCGCGACCGTCCGCTTCACGAGCGGCGGCGAGTATGCGGTGCGGGCGACGCCCGCGGCATCCGGTGCGGCGCAGGTGTGGCTGCTCGGGTCGAGCGACTACTCGGCGCAGCTCGCGGCATCCCTCGGCCTGCCGTACGTCTTCGCGAATCACTTCTCGGGGCACGGCCTGCAGCGCGCGCTCGACCTGTACCGCAGCGGGTTCAAGGCGTCGGAATGGCTGGACGCGCCGCAGACCTTCCTCACCGCGAACGTCGTCGCCGCGCCCACCGCGGATGAGGCCGAGGCCCGCGCACTGCCGCAGCTGCGCGCGATGGCGCGCATCCGCTCCGGCCGCCCGCTGACGCCGCTCGAGACGGTCGAAGAGGCGCAGCAGGGCGTGCAGAATGCCGACGAGGTCGGCGCTCGGGAACAGCTGGATGCCGTCGGTGCCGGATGGTTCATCGGCTCGGGCGCCGACGTGCGCGCGTCGCTGGACGCGTTCGCCGCTGAGCACGGCGTGGACGAGATCATGGTCTCCCCCGTCGCCGGTTCGTTCGCCGACGAGCCCGCGGATGCCACGCCAGGCCGCGTGCAGACGCTGGAACTTCTCGCGGGCTGAGGCGCGGCGCGCGAGGTCGCATGGGAGCCGAGGTCGGGCTCGCCATCCTCGGTGGGAGCCAAAGTTCGCCCCAAGGCCCCCTTGAGCGCAGTTCCGCTCCCACGGCTGCTCGGCGCGACTCCCGTGGGAGCCGGAATCGGGCTGGGGCGGGCACGAGTCGTCCTGCACAGGCCGGCTGCTCCGGATGTTGTCCACGAGAAGGGGCATCCACGCCGATCAGCGGTGGGCGCAGCGCGCACGATGGGGCGATGCGCCATCGGATTCCTCTTCCTGATCACCTCGGGTCGCGCTTCACAGTCGCCGAGGCAGCGGCCGCCGGCATCGGTCAGTGGCGCAGCAGCACCCCCGACCTCGACCGTCCGTTCCGCGGCGTGCGGACGAAGGAGGCGCCGAACACCTTCCGCACTCTGCTTCTCAGTTATGCGCCGCGGATGCTGCCGAAGCATCGGTGCATCGGCTGGACGGCCATACGCCTGTGGGGCCTCCCGGCCTCGAGACGCTGGACCGTCGACGAGAAGCTGGCGATAGCGGTGCCACGGAACGCCGCTCCTCCCCGAGGGCCGCGGGTGAAGGGGCGGCGCCTGGACGTCGAACGAGCTCAGACGTGGCGCGTCCGCGGCATCCGCTGCGTCGATCCGATCGCCGCCCTCTTCAGCGTGGCCGCCGAGCTCACGGTTGACGAGGCCGTCATCATCGTCGACGCGCTGCTCACCCGAGCGGACAACTATCCGGCTCTCCATCCGTGGCGGCCTGTCGCGACAGTCACGCAGATCGAGCAGCGGCTGACCGAGTGGCGCAGCTTTCCGGGGTCGAGGACCGTGCGCGCCGCCCTCCCCCTTGCACGCGAGGGGGTCGAGTCGCCGAAGGAGACCGAGACACGACTGATGATCGTCGAAGCAGGCCTGCCCGAGCCCGTCGTGCAGCATGAGGTTCGAGAAGATCGGCGCTTCATCGCGCGCATCGATCTCGCATACCCAGGGCTGCAGATCGCGATCGAGTACGAGGGTGACGGGCATCGCACCGATCAGGATCAGTGGCGCCGCGACATCCAGCGCACCCGCGACCTGGAGGACCGGGGCTGGATCGTCATCCGCCTGACGCAGCACGATCTGAGGGAGGGGAAGTCCTCGTTTCTGGCCCGCCTCAGGAACGCGATCGCATCGCGCACCGCGTGATGCACGTCCCCGGTGGGAGCTCTCCTGTGCCGCGCATGGCCAGGAAGCACGCTTCGGCTCCCATGAGCGGGCCATGGGAGCCTAAGGTGGGCAAGCGGCGCCCTGGGCCAAGGTTCGGCTCCCATGGCGGCCGCGGCGCGGCCACCGCGGCGCGTCAGGCCTCGGGCTCGCCGCCGATCAGGCCGCGCAGCCAGTCGCGCGCCTCGACGAAGACCTCGTCCGCGTAGCGCTCCGGATACTGCACGATCTTGCGGTCGGCGCGCGGGTACGAGCCGAGGAACACCACGCGCGGGCTGAACCGGCGGATGCCGAGCAGGGCGTCCGCCATCCGCTCGTCGTAGACATGGCCGTCGGCGTCGAGCACGAAGCGGTACCGCCCCAGCTCGTCGCCGATGGGACGGGACTGCAGCAGCGACAGGTTGATCCCCCGGGTGGAGAACTGCTCGAGCAGCTCGAGCAGCGCACCGGCGTGGTCCTCGGGCAGCTCGACGATGAGAGACGTCTTGTCAGCCCCGGTCGGCGGCGCCGGGGTGGTCGTGCGCGTGACCAGCACGAACCGAGTCTGCGCGTTCGCGTTGTCGCCGATGTCCTCGGCCAGCACCTCGAGCTCATGATGCTGCACGATGCCGGGGGCCGCGATCGCGGCCTGCGCCGGCAGGCTGCCGTCGAGCATGCCGATGGCGGATGCCACGTTGCTGGCCGCCGGCACATGCGAGTGCTTCGGCAGGTGCTCTCCCAGCCAGGCGTGGCACTGCGCATAGGCGACCGGGTGCGCGGCGATCACAGAGACCTCGTCGAGTGTCGTTCCCGGCGCCGCGACCAGCACGAAGTTCACGTTCACCAGGTACTCGCCGACGATCCGCAGTCCTGGCTTCGTGGCAAGGGCGTCAAGGGTCGTGGAGACGCCGCCCTCGATCGAGTTCTCGATCGCGATCATCGCGGCGTGCGACGACCCGGACAGCACGTCTCCGAGAGCCTCGCCGACATTGTGCACCGGCTTCCAGTGGTGGCCTCGAGCCTCGGGCACCTGATCGAGAGCCGCCTCGGTGAAGGTTCCAGCAGGGCCCAGGTAGCTGTAGGTGCGGCGATCGGTCACCCGGCAAGCCTAGCCCCGGGCGCGTCGCGCTGAACGGTTCGTCACCGAAGGTGCGCATCTCCGCGGTGCGGGGCAGACTAAGCACATGAGCAGCCGTGCCGGCCTCCCCGCGGAGGAAAGCGACCTGATCGATGTCGACGAGCTCATCGCCGCCTATTACGATCGTCATCCCGACCCGAATGTGTCGGCCGAGCGAGTGGTATTCGGCACCAGCGGGCATCGCGGCTCCGCCTTCACCTCGAGCTTCAACGAGGACCACATCCTCGCCACGACCCAGGCGATCGTCGACTATCGGGGCGCTCAGGGCATCACCGGGCCGCTGTTCCTCGGCCGTGACACGCACGCTCTGTCGCTGCCCGCCGAGCGCACCGCGATCGAGGTGCTGATCGGCAACGGCGTCGACGTGCGCATCGACTCCCGCGAGTCGTGGGTGCCGACGCCGGCCCTCAGCCACGCCATCCTCACCTACAACCGCGACCGCGCGGCAGTCGATCCCGGCCGCGCCGACGGCATCGTCGTCACCCCCTCGCACAACCCGCCGCGAGACGGCGGTTTCAAGTACAACCCGCCGAACGGCGGGCCGGCGGACACGGATGCCACGGGCTGGATCGCCGACCGCGCCAACGAGCTCATCGCCGCCGGCCTCGACGGTGTGAAGCGCGTCAAGCACGCGGACATCGACGAGTCCACCATCGGCACCTACGACTTCCGCGACGCCTACGTGCGCGATCTGCCCTCGATCATCGACGTCGAGGCGATCAGGCGAGCGGGCGTCCGCATCGGCGCAGACCCGCTCGGTGGAGCATCCGTCGAGTACTGGGCGCTGATCCGCGAGATGCACGGCCTGGACCTCACCGTCGTCAACCCCGAGGTCGACCCGACCTGGCGCTTCATGACGCTGGACTGGGACGAGAAGATCCGCATGGATCCGTCGTCGCCGAGTGCGATGGCGTCGCTGGTCGCCAAGAAGGGCGACTACGACGTGCTCACCGGCAACGACGCCGACGCCGACCGGCACGGCATCGTCACCCCGGATGCCGGACTGATGAACCCGAACCATTACCTGGCCGTCGCGATCGACTACCTGTTCTCGCACCGCGAGCAGTGGCCGCGGGATGCCGCCATCGGCAAGACCCTGGTGTCGTCGATGATCATCGACCGCGTCGCCGAGTCGCTCGGCCGGCGGCTGCTCGAGGTCCCGGTGGGCTTCAAGTGGTTCGTGCCGGGCCTGCTCGACGGCACCGTCGCGTTCGGCGGTGAGGAGTCGGCCGGAGCGTCGTTCCTGCGCAAGGACGGCACGGTGTGGTCGACCGACAAGGACGGCATCCTGCTGTGCCTGCTCGCCGCCGAGATCATCGCGGTGACGGGCAAGAGCCCCTCGGAGCGCTACGCCGAGCTGGAGGCCGCGTTCGGCGCATCCGCCTACCAGCGCGTGGACGCCCCGGCGACGCCGGAGCAGAAGGCGGCGCTGGCGAAGCTGGCCCCGGAAGCGGTCTCGGCGAGCAGCCTCGCAGGCGAGCCGATCACCGCGAAACTGTCGCACGCACCGGGCAACGGCGCGGCGATCGGCGGGCTGAAGGTGCAGACCGAGCATGCCTGGTTCGCCGCGCGCCCGTCGGGCACCGAGGACGTCTACAAGCTGTATGCCGAGAGCCTGCGCGGTCCCGAGCACCTGGCGCAGGTCCAGGCGGAGGCGCGGGCAGTTGTGAGCGCCGCGCTCGGAGACTGACCCCGCGCAACCGAGTACCGCCCGCAGCGCGACTGAGTTTCAGAATGCCGCGTCGCCACTGCAAGATGGAGGCATGACCTCCCGCATCCGCGGCGTCCACGGTGTCGTGGCGCTGATCCTGCTGATCCTTCTCGCCTGGGGTGCGGTGTGGAGCGTTCAGCCACCTGCCCCCGTCGCCTCCTCCGCACCTGAAGGCGAGTTCAGCGCGCAGCGCGCGCAGACCGTGCAGAAGGCGATCAGCCAGGAGAAGCACCCGACCGGAACCGCGGCGAATGAGACCGTCCGCGACTACCTCGTCGCTCAGCTGACCGAACTGGGCCTCGAGCCGGAGATCCAGGACGCCGTCGGCGCCTCCACGACGCTGCGTGCAGGCACGCTGTCGCGCGTGCGGAACATCACCGCACGCATCCCCGGCACGGATCCGACGAAGACGCTGTTCCTGGTCAGCCACTACGACTCCGCCGAGGCCTCCTACGGTGCGGGTGACGACGGCACTGGCACCGCGACCCTCGTCGAGACCGCGCGCGCCCTGGCCACCGGTCCCGCCCTGCGCAACGACGTCGTCCTGCTCTTCACGGATGCCGAGGAGGCCTGCCTCTGCGGCGCGGAGGCGTTCGTGAACCAGAACCCGCTCGCCCGGGACGGCGGCGTCGTGCTGAACTTCGAGGCGCGCGGCGGCTCGGGTCCGGCGATCATGTTCGAGACGGCGAAGGGCAACGCGGAGCTCGTCGACGTGTACGGCTCGGCCGCGCAGAACCCGGTGGCGACGAGCCTCGCCGTCGAGGTGTACCGCCTGCTGCCCAACGACACCGACTTCTCGCTGTTCCGCGACGACGGGCGGTTCACGGGTCTGAACACCGCCTTCATCGACAGCTCGCGGGTGTACCACTCGCCGCAGGACGACATGGCGCACGTGTCGCCGGCCTCGCTGCAGCACATGGGCGAGAACGCGCTCGCGACGACCCGCGCACTCGGCGACGCCGATCTGGCGGCGCTGGCGAAGCCCGCCGCGGATGACGCCAGCTACTTCCCCGTGCTCGGTCAGCTGGTGCGCTACCCGGGCTGGCTGGTGTGGCCGATCGCCGGCGCCGGTCTGCTGTCGGTGATCGCGGCCGCCGTCGTGGCCGTGCGGCGACGTGCGACCGGCATCGGCCGGCTCTTCGCCGGGTTCGGCCTCACCGTGCTGCCGCTGGCCGCTGTGGGGCTGCTGGCGCAGCCGTTCTGGAAGCTCCTGGTGGCGATCCGTCCCGACTACATGCAGCTCAGCGACCCGTGGCATCCGGACTGGCTGCGGGTCTCGCTGGTCGCCGTCGTGTTCACCGTGGTGCTGCTGTGGTTCGCTCTGCTGCGCAAGCGGATCGGCGCCACCGCGCTGGTCATCGGTGGGCTCATGTGGCTCGCCGTCCTCGGTGCCGTCACCGCGGCGCTGGTGCCCGGCGGGTCGTACCTGGTCGCCGTCCCCGCTGTCGCGGGCGGCATCGGAGTGATCCTGCAGCTCTCGCTGCGCTGGGGGTGGATCGGCACGCTGCTCGCGGCAGCCGTCGCCGTCGTGATCCTCGCACCGACCGTCGCGCTGTTCTTCCCCGCGATGGGGCTCGCGAACCCGATCGCCGCGGCGCTGATCACGGCCTTCCTCGCGCTGGGAGTGCTCCCGGTTCTGGCGTGGCTGTTCCCGAGCGAGCCTGCGACGGAGGCCGGGAAGGCGCGTCCCCGCTGGATCCGGCGCGCACTGCCGCCGATCGCGGCCGCCACCGTCGCCGTGGCCGCCTGCGGCATCGGTCTGGCCGTGGACGTGCCGGATGCCGCGCATCCGATCGGCATCAACGTCAGCTATGCGATGGACGCCGACACCGGCCGGGCCGAGTGGGTGCGCACCGGAGCAGATCCCACGGGCTGGAGCGACGCCCTCGTCGACACCGAGCAGGATGTCGCGGCCGACTACCCGCTGCTCGATGGCGACACAACCGTCGGCACGGCGGATGCCGCTGATCTGAAGGCTCCCGAGGTGACGGTGGAGTCCGACGACACCGCGAGCGGAGACCGCGTGCTGACGCTGCGGATCTCCTCACAGCGGGATGCCCGGATGCTGCAGCTCGTGGCCACCGACGGCGAGGTGATCTCCGCGACCGCCGACGGGCGGAAGGTGGACATCGACGGGACCTTCGCGCTCGCGTTCCACGCGCCGCCGGCCGAGGGCCTGGAGGTCGTGCTGACCGTCAAGGACTCGGTCACCCTCCGCGTGCTCGATGTCACCGACGGCGTCGAGGAGATGCCCGGCTTCGTCCCGCGCCCCGACGATGTCGACGTGAAGCCAGGGCACACCTCCGACCTCGTGATGGTCGCGCGGACCGTGAAGCTCTGATCGCTGCGGTCGCTGTGCAGAGAGGCGCCTCCGGACGATC
>JAITUD010000531.1 GCA_031286555.1 Microbacterium sp.
GACCGGCACGGCAACCTCGTCTTCAACAAGGCCGCGCGCAACTTCAACCCGCTCGCCGCACAGGCGGGGCGGATCTGCATCGTCCAGGTCGAGGAGCTCGTCGAACCGGGTGAGCTCGACCCCGACAGCATCCACCTGCCCGGCATCTACGTGCACCGCATCGTGGAGGTCGGCACCGATGTCGAGAAGCGCATCGAACGACGGACCGTCCGGGAGGGGAACTGATCATGGCGCTCACCCGCAACGAGATGGCCGCCCGCGCCGCACAGGAGCTGCAGGACGGCGCGTACGTCAACCTCGGCATCGGCCTGCCCACGCTGGTGCCCAACTACGTGCCCGAGGGCGTCACCGTCGTGCTGCAGTCCGAGAACGGCATCCTCGGCGTCGGCCCGTATCCCACCGAGGAGCACGTCGACCCCGACCTCATCAACGCCGGCAAGGAGACCGTCACCACGCTGCCAGGCACGGCGTTCTTCGACTCCGCCATGAGCTTCGGCATGATCCGCGGCGGCAAGATCGACGCCGCCATCCTCGGTGCCATGCAGGTGTCGGCCGCGGGTGACCTCGCCAACTGGATGATCCCCGGCAAGATGGTCAAGGGTCCCGGCGGCGCGATGGACCTCGTGCACGGCGCCGGCCGGGTGATCGTGCTCATGGAGCACGTCGCCAAGGACGGCAGCGCGAAGATCGTGAACGACTGCTCGCTGCCGCTGACCGGCCGCGGCGTGGTGCACCGGATCATCACCGACCTCGCCGTGATCGACGTCACGGATGCCGGACTGGTGCTGGTCGAGACCGCGCCCGGAGTCTCGGTGGCGGATGTGATCGAGGCGACCGAACCCGAACTGATCGTCTCAGAAGGACTGAAGGAGAACTCATGAGCGACATCGTCATCGTCGCAGCTGCCCGAACCCCGCAGGGGCGGCTCAAGGGCCAGCTGGCCGGCTTCACCGCGCCGCAGCTGGGCTCGCTCGCCATCAAGGGCGCACTGGCGCAGGGCGGCATCGACCCGTCCGAGGTCGACGCGGTGATCGTCGGCCAGGTGCTGCCTGCAGGCTCCGGCCAGAATCCCGCTCGCCAGGCGTCGATCGGCGCCGGCATCGGATGGGACGTCCCCGCCAGTTCGGTCAACAAGGTGTGCCTGTCCGGCCTCACCGCGATCATCGACGCCGCGCGGATGATCCGTCTGGGCGACGCCACCACCGTCGTCACCGCCGGCATGGAGTCGATGACCCGCGCACCGCACCTGCTGATGGGCTCGCGCGACGGCTGGACCTACGGCACCGTCGAGGTTCTCGACCACATGGCCTACGACGGCCTCACCGACGTCTACGACCGCGAGAGCATGGGCGCGTCGACCGAGCGTCAGAACCCGCGCTACGGGCAGACCCGCGAGACCCAGGACCGGGTCGCGGAGCTCTCGCACCAGCGCGCCGCCGCGGCAGCGGATGCCGGTGTCTTCGACGCCGAGATCGTGACCGTCGAGGTGCCCCAGCGCAAGGGCGACCCGATCGTGCTCACCAGAGACGAGGGCGTCCGCCCCGAGACGACCATGGAGACGCTGGCGAAGCTGCGCCCCGCCTTCGCCGAGGGCGGCACGATCACCGCCGGCAACTCCTCCCAGATCTCGGACGGCGCCTCCTCGGTGATCCTCACCACCCGTGAGAACGCCGAGGCCAAGGGCTGGCCGGTGCTCGCCGTCGTCGGCGCCAGCGGACAGACCGCGGGCCCGGACAACTCGCTTCAGGCGCAGCCGGCGCAGGCGATCCGCCGCGCGTGCGAGAAGCAGGGCATCACGCCCGCCGACCTCGACCTCGTCGAGATCAACGAGGCCTTCGGCGCGGTCGTCGCGCGCTCCCAGGACGAGCTGGGCCTCAGCGAGGACATCGTCAACATCCACGGCGGAGGCATCGCCATCGGGCATCCGATCGGCGCCAGCGGCAACCGCCTCGTCGCGCACATGGCGCACGAACTCGTGCGTCGCGGCTCCGGTACGGTCGCCGTCGGCCTGTGCGGCGGCGGTGGTCAGGGCGAGGCGCTCATCCTCACCCGCTGACGGTCAGCGCTTCGTCGCCTTCGCGGTCTTCTCGAGCTGCTTCGCCTGCTTCTTCGCCCGCTTCGCCTGGACAGGGGCGATCGGGGAGTCGACCGCGACGGCGATGCCGCGCTCGTCGCGGCGCATGTCGACGACGGCGCCGATGGCGAAGGCGAGGGTGATGGCCCAGCTCGCCCAGGCGAGCAGCGCCCGCCAGGTGATCGGCACATCGCGGGTGCCGCGCAGCAGCGAGATCCCTGCGGAGATCGCGGCGAACAGGCCGGTGCTGAACAGGTAGCGCATGGACCCACGCTAGCGGGTTCCGATCGGACGCGCCCGGTAGAATGGCCGGCGGATGCCACGCATCCGCCAGCTGTGTATCTTCCGGCCGTCGGCACCCCGACGGATAGCGGCGGCACCCGACCCCGCGCCGATCCGGCGCGCGAGAGCCATGACACAGACCACATCGTCACCGAGCCTGATCCGCCTGGCAGGCGTGCCGTACTTCCTCATCGCGTTCATCGCGCGACTGCCGTTCGCCATGATGGTCGTCGGCGTGCTCACCCTCGCCGTCGCGGTGCGCGGCTCCATCTCGCTGGGCGGTCTCACCTCGGCGGCGGTCGGACTCGGCACCGCCTGCATCGGTCCGCTGCTGGGGGCGGCGGCCGATCGCTTCGGCCAGCGCCCCGTCCTGCTGATCATCGCCGTCGCGAACGCCGCGGCGCTCGTGCTGTTCACCCTCGCCGCGTACAGCGAGGCGCCGGATGCCGTGATGCTGATCGCCGCCTTCGCGATCGGTGCGACCGCGCCGCAGGTCGCGCCGATGTCGCGCTCCCGACTGGTCACGATGATCACCGAGAACATGCCGAAGGCTCGGCAGCCGAAGGTCATCGGCGGCACCATGGCCTACGAGTCCGCCGCCGACGAGACCGTGTTCGTGTTCGGGCCGTTCCTGGTGGGCCTGCTCGCCTCGATGATCGCGCCCTGGGCGCCGCTGGTGATCGGCGCCGGCCTGACGATCCTGTTCGTCGGGGCCTTCGCGCTGCACCCGAGCGGCTCGCACATCGCCGCTGCGCGCACGGCCGACGGCGCCGCGATCGCCCCAGTGCGCGAGCTGTTCCGCGCCTGCCTGCTGGTCGTGGTCGTGGGGATGTTCGGTGTGGGGCTGTTCTTCGGGACGATGCTCACCGCGCTGACGAGCTTCATGGAGGACCGCGGGCACCCCGAGCAGGCGGGTCTGCTGTACGGCGTGATGGGCGTCGGCTCCGCAGTGCTCGCCCTGGGCGTCGCGTTCCTGCCGCCGAGCTTCAGCCTCCGCAATCGCTGGCTGGTGTTCTCCGGCATCCTGTTCGCGGGAACCCTGCTGCTGTTCGTCGTGAACGACGTGCCGAGCATGAGCCTGGCGCTGGGACTGATGGGCATCGGCATCGGACCGACCCTGGTGACGCAGTACAGCTTCGGCGCCGCGCACACGCCCGCCGGTCGCTCGGCGACGGTGATGACGATGCTCGGCTCGTCGATCATCGTCGGACAGTCGCTGGGAGCCGCGGTCACCGGACGACTGGCGGAGACCGCGGGGACGACCGCCGCGCTGTACCTGCCGATCGTGGCCGCGGCCATCGTGGTCGTCGCCGGCGTCGTGAACCACCTCCTGAACTCTCCGCGCCGGCTCGCTCGATAGCCTGTAGACCTGTAAGGGAGGTCGCCGTCGCCGGCGACAGGACGGGAGGATCCGTGTCGCGAAGCGAACGGGCGGAGTTCGTGGTGGTGGCCAACAGGCTGCCCGTGGACAGGGTCGTCACCCCCGACGGCGAGGAGAGCTGGCGCACGTCGCCCGGCGGCCTGGTGGCCGCACTGGAGCCGATGATGCGCCACGTCGACGGCGCCTGGGTGGGCTGGGCGGGACAGCCCGACCTGGAGCTGGCGCCGTTCACGGCCGACGGCATCCGTCTGATCCCCATCGCCCTCAGCGCCGAGGAGATCGCCGAGTACTACGAGGGGTTCTCCAACGACACGATCTGGCCGCTCTACCATGACGTCATCGCACCCCCGCAGTACCACCGCGAGTGGTGGGAGGCCTATGTGCGGGTGAACCGCAGATTCGCCGAGGCCGCTGCCGCCGCCTGCGCGGAGAACGGCACGATCTGGGTGCACGACTACCAGCTGCAGCTCGCGCCGGCGATGATCCGCGAGCTGCGCCCCGACGTCACGATCGGGTACTTCCACCACATCCCGTTCCCCGCCCACGGCCTGTACGCCCAGCTTCCCTGGCGCGATCAGGTGCTGCACGGACTGCTCGGCGCCGACGTGATCGGCTTCCAGCGCGCGCAGGACGCCACGAACTTCCTCACGGCCGTGCGCCGCCGGCTGCGGCACGAGGTGAAGGCGTCCACCGTGACCAAGGCTGACGGGCACACGCCGCTGGTGAAGGCGTTCCCCATCTCGATCGACACGACGCCGTACCGCGAACTCGCGCAGCGCCCCGACATCCGGGCCAGAGCCGCGGAGATCCGTGCCGAGCTCGGGCATCCGAAGCGCATCCTGCTCGGTGTGGACAGGCTGGACTACACCAAGGGCATCCGGCATCGGATCAAGGCATACGGCGAACTGCTCGAGCAGGGCAAGATCTCCGTCGAGGACGTCACCTTCGTGCAGGTCGCGAGCCCCAGCCGCGAGCGCGTGGACGCCTACGTGCATCTGCGCGACGAGATCGAGCTCGCCGTCGCCCGCATCAACGGCGACCACGACACCACCGGCCACACCGCGATCAGATACCTGCACCAGGGCTTTCCACGAGAGGAGATGGTGGCGCTGTACCTCGCCGCCGACGTCATGCTCGTCACCGCGCTGCGCGACGGCATGAACCTCGTCGCCAAGGAGTACGTCGCCACCCGGTTCGACAACCGCGGAACGCTGGTGCTCAGCGAGTTCACCGGTGCCGCCGACGAGCTGCGCCAGGCCGTGCGCGTGAACCCGCACGACATCGAGGGCCTCAAAGAGGCGATTATGACCGCGATCGAGATGCCGCCGTCCGAGCAGGGCAGACGGATGCGCTCGCTGCGCAAGCGCGTGCTCGAGCACGACGTCGACGCCTGGTCGACGTCGTTCCTGGACGCGCTCGCCGAAGCGCGTGCGAAGCGGCTGGAGAGCGGCCCCTGGCCCCGGGACGGAAGGGTCTCCTAGGGTGGAGGCATGACGGCGAGGTGGGCGACGGCATGTGGCATCGGAGCGATCCTGACGGCGGCGCTGGTCGGATGCGCTCCGTATGAACCGACCGAGGACGACTATCGCGAGGCGCACGTGGCGTTCTGGACCATCGCGGCTGCGGCGGGCCAGGAGTCGACGGGCGATGCGGTCCGCGCGGACCTGAAGCAGCACCTGACCTCCCAGTGGCAGGGCGACGACGGGGACAAAGAGGCTCTCAGAACGCTCTACGACGGAGTGTGCAGCGACCTCGAGAACGACGAGCGGGGCTGGATCTTCGAACTCTCCCCGCAGTTGATCAAGGCCGGGGTCGACAAGGAGACGGCGCGCGAGGCGGCAGCCGACCAGGTCGACGCTCTCGTCGACCACCTGTGCCCCGAGCAGACGGGCGCGGCCGCCGACGTGCGCAAGACGCTGCTGAAGGGCGACGAAGGATGACGCGCGACTGGACCGACGGGCCGGATCCGGTGGTGGCGGCCGTCGCCAGCACGCCGCGGCTGCTGGTCGCTCTGGACTTCGACGGCACGCTCTCGGAACTCGTCGTGGACGCGATGAGCGCCAGGGCCGTGCCCGAGGCGGCGGCAGCGGTGGAGCGGCTCGCTGCCCTGCCGGACACGCTGGTCGCGCTGGTCTCGGGGCGCAGCCTGGACCACCTTCGGATCATCGCCGAGCACGATGACGACTCGCCGGTGGCCCTCGCGGGCTCCCACGGCGCGCAGGAGTGGATTCCGGGAGTGGGGGAGACCGAGCCGGTGGACCCGCCCGAGGAGCGCGCGCTGCGCGAGCAGCTCTGGGAGGACGTCGCCGAGCTCCTCGCCGTGTATCCCGGCGTCGAGCTGGAGCGCAAGACCTACGGACTCGGCATCCACGGACGGCCCGCGGACCCCGCGGTGGAGGCACAGGCGTTCTCCGCCGTCGACCAGCTGATGGCGCGCCGCGCGCCGCACTGGCGGCGCAGGACCGGCAGCCGCATCCTGGAGTTCTCCTCACGTCAGGAGGGGAAGGACGCCGCGATCGCCGCGCTCCGGGAGCGCTTCGGCGCCACTGCGGTGGTGTTCGCCGGCGACGACGTGACCGACGAGGACGCACTGCGCTCCCTGCACCCAGGCGACCTCGGCGTGCGGGTCGGACCGGGGGAGAGCGCGGCGGACCTGCGTGTGGCGAACCCACAACAGATCGCGGCGCTCCTCGGTGTCATCGCGGACGAGCGGGGTGCCGGTCGGGAATAGACTTCCGTCATGTCCTCCCACGAAGCATCCGCAGGCGCGCCCGGCGCCGCTCCAGAGATCGACATCAAGCCGCGAAGCCGCGTCGTCACCGACGGGATCGAGGCCACCACGTCCCGAGGCATGCTCCGTGCCGTGGGCATGGGCGACGCAGACTGGGACAAGCCGCAGATCGGAATCGCGTCCAGCTGGAACGAGATCACGCCCTGCAACCTCAGCCTCGACCGCCTCGCGCAGGGCGCGAAGGAGGGCGTGCACTCCGGCGGCGGCTATCCGCTGCAGTTCGGCACCATCTCCGTCTCGGACGGCATTTCGATGGGTCACGAGGGCATGCACTTCTCGCTGGTGAGCCGCGAGGTCATCGCCGACTCGGTCGAGACCGTCGTTATGGCAGAGCGCCTGGACGGCACCGTCCTGCTGGCCGGCTGCGACAAGTCGATCCCCGGCATGCTCATGGCCAGCGCCCGCCTCGGCCTGTCCAGCGTGTTCCTCTACGCCGGATCGATCGCGCCCGGCTGGGTGAAGCTGTCCGACGGCACCGAGAAGGACATCACGATCATCGACTCCTTCGAGGGGGTCGGCGCGTGTCGCGCCGGTCGCATGTCCGAGGAGGACCTGAAGCGCATCGAGTGCGCGTTCGCCCCGGGTGAGGGCGCCTGCGGCGGCATGTACACCGCCAACACCATGGCGTCGGTCGCCGAGGCTCTCGGGCTCAGCCTGCCGGGTTCGGCTGCGCCGCCGGCGGCCGACCGTCGTCGCGACTACTTCGCGCACCGCTCCGGCGAGGCCGTGGTGAACCTGCTCCGCCAGGGCATCACCACCAAGGACATCCTGACCAAGGAGTCGTTCGAGAACGCGATCGCCCTCGCGATGGCGCTCGGCGGCTCGACGAACGTCGTGCTGCACCTGCTCGCGATCGCCCGCGAGGCCGAGGTCGACCTCAGCCTGCACGACTTCAACCGCATCGGCGACAAGGTGCCGCACGTGGGCGACATGAAGCCGTTCGGCCAGTACGTCATGAACGACGTCGACCGGCACGGCGGCATCCCGGTGATCATGAAGGCCATGCTCGATGAGGGGCTGCTGCACGGCGACGCCCTCACCGTCACCGGCAAGACCGTCGCCGAGAACCTGCGCGAGCTCGACCCCGACCCGATCGACGGCGAGGTCATCCGCACCTTCGACAACCCGATCCACGCCACCGGCGGCCTGACGATCCTGCACGGCTCGCTCGCCCCCGAGGGCGCCGTCGTGAAGACCGCGGGTTTCGACGCCAGCGTCTTCGAGGGCCCGGCGCGCGTTTTCGAGCGCGAGCGCGCCGCGATGGACGCCCTGGCCGAGGGCGAAATCAAGGCCGGCGACGTGGTGGTCATCCGCTACGAGGGCCCGAAGGGCGGCCCCGGCATGCGCGAGATGCTCGCCATCACCGGCGCCATCAAGGGCGCGGGCCTCGGAAAAGATGTACTACTCTTGACAGACGGACGATTCTCAGGCGGCACAACCGGCCTGTGCATCGGCCACATAGCACCCGAAGCAGTGGACGCAGGTCCTATCGGCTTCGTGCGCGATGGTGATCTTATTCGGGTCGATATCGCGGCTCGTACTCTCGACCTACTCGTCGACGAGGCCGAGCTGAGCTCCCGCCGCGAAGGCTGGGAGCCGCTTCCCCCGCGCTACACCCGAGGCGTTCTTGCCAAGTACTCCCGTCTTGTGCGCTCCGCAGCCGAAGGAGCCACGACCGGCTGAGGCACAACGGCATCCCCGACGATTCCGCCAGATCACTTCAGGAATGACACATGACTGCTGATTCCGCCCCGGCCGTGCCACGGCCACCCGCTCGTCCTGCGGCCGCCCCGGAGATCTCCGGGGCCGAGGCCGTCGTCCGCTCGCTCGAGAAGCTCGGCGTCACCGACGTCTTCGGCATCCCGGGCGGTGCGATCATGCCCGTCTACGACCCGCTGATGGACTCCACCGGCGTCCGCCACGTGCTCGTCCGGCACGAGCAGGGCGGCGGCCACGCGGCCGAGGGCTACGCCACGGCATCCGGCAAGGTCGGCGTGACCATCGCGACCTCCGGGCCGGGCGCGACCAACCTCGTGACCGCGATCGCCGACGCGTACATGGACTCCATCCCGATCGTGGCGATCACCGGTCAGGTGTTCTCCACGCTGATGGGGACCGACGCGTTCCAGGAGGCCGACATCGTCGGCATCACGATGCCGGTCACCAAGCACTCCTTGCTGGTGAAGGACGCCACCGAGATCCCGGGCGCCATCGCCGCCGCGTTCGAGATCGCCTCGACGGGCCGCCCCGGCCCGGTGCTGGTCGACATCACCAAGGACGCGCAGCAGCAGGTCGCGCCGTTCGTGTGGCCGCCCAAGGTGGATCTGCCCGGCTACCGCCCGGTGACCAAGGCGCACGGCAAGCAGATCCAGGCCGCGGCCGCGCTGCTGGCCGAGTCGAAGAAGCCGGTGCTCTACGTCGGCGGCGGTGTGATCCGCGGCAAGGCGTCCGAGCAGCTGTACGCACTGGCCGAGTCGACCGGCGCCCCGGTCGTGACCACGCTGATGGCGCGCGGAGCGTTCCCCGACTCGCACACGCAGCACCTCGGCATGCCCGGCATGCACGGCACCGTCCCGGCCGTGCTGGCTCTGCAGGAGTCCGACCTGATCGTGTCGCTCGGCGCGCGGTTCGATGACCGGGTCACCGGCAAGGCGTCGCTTTTCGCTCCGAACGCGAAGGTCGTGCACGTCGACATCGATCCGGCGGAGATCTCGAAGATCCGCACCGCGGACGTGCCGATCGTGGGAGACCTGCGCGACGTGCTGGTCGACCTCGACACCGCCTACCGCGGCATCACCTCGGGTGCGAAGCCCGACATCGAGGAGTGGTGGTCGTATCTCGACGGCCTGCGCACCGAGTTCCCGCTCGGCTACACGCAGCCGGAGGACGGCCTGATGTCGCCGCAGTACGTGATCCAGCGGATCGGCGAGCTCACCGGCCCCGAGGCGATCTACGCCGCGGGCGTGGGCCAGCACCAGATGTGGGCCGCGCAGTTCATCAAGTACGAGCGGCCGAACTCCTGGCTGAACTCCGGTGGCGCCGGCACCATGGGCTACTCGGTCCCGGCCGCGATGGGCGCCAAGGTCGCCGAGCCCGACCGCGTGGTGTGGTCGATCGACGGCGACGGATGCTTCCAGATGACCAACCAGGAGCTCGCGACCTGCGTCATCAACAACATCCCGATCAAGGTCGCCATCATCAACAACTCGTCGCTCGGGATGGTGCGCCAGTGGCAGACGCTGTTCTACGACGGCCGGCACTCGAACACCGACCTGAACACCGGGCACGGCACCGCCCGCATCCCCGACTTCGTCAAGCTCGCCGAGGCCTACGGCTGCCTCGCCCTGCGAGTGGAGAAGGAGGAGGACGTGGATGCCGCGATCCAGACGGCCCTCGAGACGAACGACCGCCCCGTGGTGCTCGATTTCGTGGTGAGCGCCGACGCGATGGTGTGGCCGATGGTGCCGCAGGGCGTCAGCAACAGCTACGTCCAGTACGCCCGCGACCACGCTCCGGCGTTCGACGAGGAGGACTGATCATGTCGAAGCACGTGCTGAGCCTGCTCGTCGAGGACCGCCCCGGTCTGTTGACCCGAGTCGCGGGGCTCTTCGCCCGCCGCGGCTTCAACATCGAGTCCCTCGCGGTGGGGGTGACCGAGGTGCCCGGCGTCTCGCGCATCACCGTCGTGGTGGACGTCGAGGACCTGCCCCTGGAGCAGGTCACCAAGCAGCTGAACAAGCTGATCAACGTGATCAAGATCGTCGAGCTCGAGCAGACGGCCTCGGTGCAGCGCCACCACATGCTGATCAAGGTGCGCACCGACAACAACACCCGCTCGAACGTGCTCGAGGTCGTGAACCTGTTCCGCGCCTCTGTCGTCGACTACGCCCCGGACGCACTGGTGATCGAGGTCACCGGCGACAAGGGCAAGGTCGAGGCCCTGCTGCGTGCTCTTGAGCCCTTCGGCGTCAAGGAGCTCGCGCAGTCCGGACTGGTCGCCATCGGCCGCGGCGGCAAGAGCATCACCGAACGCGTGCTGCGCGGCTGACACACCGAACCATGCTTGCCCGCTCGGCTGCTGAGCGAGCGAAGCGAGACGAAGTACCACTATCAAGGAGAAATACAAGTGAGCACCGAGATCTTCTACGACGCTGACGCCGACCTGTCGATCATCCAGAGCAAGAAGGTCGCGATCGTCGGCTACGGCTCGCAGGGTCACGCCCACGCGATGAACCTTCGCGACTCGGGTGTCGAGGTCGCGATCGCCCTCAAGGAGGGCTCGAAGTCGATCGCCAAGGCCGAGGAGGCCGGCTTCCCGGTCAAGACCGTGGCGGACGCCACCGAGTGGGCCGACCTGATCATGATCCTCGCGCCGGACCAGCACCAGCGCGGCATCTACGCGGACTCCATCAAGGACAAGCTGACCCCGGGCAAGACGCTGGCCTTCGCGCACGGCTTCAACATCCGCTTCGGCTACATCGACGCTCCCGACGGCGTCGACGTCATCCTGATCGCCCCGAAGGCACCGGGCCACACCGTGCGCCGCGAGTTCGTCGCCGGCCGTGGCATCCCGGACATCATCGCCGTCGAGCGCGACGCGTCCGGCACCGCCTGGGCGACCGCGCTCTCCTACGCGAAGGCGATCGGCGGCACCCGCGCCGGTGTCATCAAGACCACCTTCACCGAGGAGACCGAGACCGACCTGTTCGGCGAGCAGGCCGTGCTGTGCGGTGGCATGAGCCACCTGGTGCAGGCCGGGTTCGAGACCCTCACCGAGGCGGGCTACCAGCCGCAGATCGCCTACTTCGAGGTGCTGCACGAGCTGAAGCTCATCGTCGACCTGATGTGGGAGGGCGGCATCGCCAAGCAGCGATGGTCGATCTCCGACACCGCGGAGTTCGGCGACTACGTCTCCGGCCCGCGCATCATCGACGCCGGGGTCAAGGCCCGCATGGGCGAGGTGCTGGCCGACATCCAGTCCGGCGCCTTCGCGAAGCGCTTCATCGAGGACCAGGACAACGGCGCCGCCGAGTTCCTCGCTCTCCGTGAGAAGGAGCAGGGTCACCCGATCGAGGCCACCGGCAAGGAGCTGCGTGCTCTGTTCGCCTGGAAGCAGTCCGACGAGGACTACGTGGAGGGCTCGGCTGCGCGCTGACCCGACCCGTTCCGAAGAAGAGGCACCCCGTGCGGGGTGCCTCTTCTTCGTTCAGTTCCGGTCGTTCACTGCAGGACGACGCCCTCGCCGACGATGCGCAGCGCGACGCGTCGACCTGGCTTCGCCAGCGCGGCGTTCCAATGCCGGATCGTGATCGTGGGGAGCTCGCCCGAGAGCCGCGGGTCGGCATCCGCCCGTGGCTCCAGGTGGATGCGCACCGCGCTCTCCGCTCCGAAGTAGATGCCGTCCTCCACGACGGCGTGCACGGGGGAGTCGGCGACGATCTGCACCTGCTCCGGCCGCAGCATGAGCTGCACCCGGCCCCGGACCGGCGGATTGCGCACGGGAACGAGGCCCAGCGCGCAGGAGGCCAGGGAGCCGTCCAGCCACGCGTCCAGCACGATGGCCTCGCCGAGGAACTCGGCGACACCACGGTCGACCGGGCGGGTGTACACGACGAAGGGATGTCCGGTCTGCACCAGTTCGCCGTCCCTCATCACTGCGACCTGATCCGCGAAGCTGAGCGCCTCCGGCTGGTCATGCGTCACGAGCACCGCGGTCGTGCCGGCACGGTCGAGGATCTCGGACACGGCTTGCCTGGTGGCGGCTCGCAGGCCGGTGTCCAGCGCCGAGAACGGCTCGTCGAGGAGCATGAGCTCCGGCTCGCGGGCGAGTGCCCTGGCGATCGCGACGCGCTGCTGCTGGCCGCCGGAGAGCTGGTCGGGACGGCGATCGGCGAACTCGTGCGGCAGCGCCACGAGATCCAGCAGCTCGGAGACCCGCTCGCGGCGGGCGCCTCGGGGAAGGTGATCCAGTCCGAACGCGATGTTGCGGCCGACGGTGAGGTGCGGGAACAGTCCACCGTCCTGCGTGACATAGCCGATGCTGCGGCGGTGCGCGGGCAGCCACACTCCAGGCGCTACGACCTGCACGTCTCCGAGACGCACCTCGCCGGCGTCCGGGCGTGTGAAGCCGGCGATGACGCGCAGCAGAGTGGTCTTGCCTGAGCCGGAGGTGCCGACCACGGCGGTGATGCCGCCACGGCGCACCGCCAGGTCGACGCCGTGCAGCACCTCGTGCCCGCTGTAGGAGGCGGTCACGTCCGAGAGCAGCAGGTGCGCTTCGGAGACCGACCCGGTGGCCAGGGTCGCCACGGCCCCGGTGGATCCGAGATTGCGCGCGGTCATGCGGTCGCTTCCTTCCTGTTCGGGACTGCGGTGTTCGGCCTGCGAGTGGACTGCCGGAAGAGCAGGTACGTCATCGGTGCCGACAGCAGCACCAGCAGCAGCGCATAGGGCGCGGCACCGGCGAAGTCGATCTCGCTGGTCAGACTCCAGAATCGGGTGGCAAGCGTCTGCACGCCGATCGGCGAGAGCAGCAGGGTCGCGGTGAGCTCGCCGGCGACGGCGAGGAACACGAGCGCCATTCCGGCGGCCGTTGCCGGGGCGACCAGCCGCAGCGTCACGCCGAAGAACGCCCGCAGCGGAGGTCGCCCGAGGGCCTGCGCAGCCTCCTCGAGCTGGGGCGGCGCCTGGGCGATTCCCGCCTGCAGGGGCACGAGTGCCCGCGGCAGGAAGAGCAGGGCATAGGCGATCAGCAGCAGCAGAGTCGTCTGGTAGAGCGCGGGGACGAATGCCAGCGACACGGATACCAGAGCGAGCGCGAGCACGATGCCGGGCATCGAGCTGGTGAAGTAGTTCGTGCGCTCCAGCAGGCGGCTCAATCTCCCCGGGTACCGCACCGCGAGCCAGGAGAGCGGGAAGGCCGCGATGACGGTGAGGATGCCGCCGCCCAGCGAGAGTCCGAGTGTCTGCAGCAGCGAGCTCAGCAGATCGGAGCTCTGCCACGCATCCGCGCCGCCGAAGACGAGCCAACCGCCGATCACGACCGCCGGCACGCCGAGGGCGAGTCCGGCGACCCCCGCGAGGCCGATCTGGGAGGGCAGCTGCCAGGCTCCGAGCCTGATGCGACTGGGAGGCGACGCCGCGCCTGATCCGATCCGGGAGTACTTCGCCGCGCCACGGGCGCGGCTCTCCAGAAGGAGCAGCCCCAGACAGAGCAGCGTGAGAACACCGGCGAGCATGCTGCCGGCAGAGCCGTTGAACGTGGATCGGTACTGATCCATGATCGCCGTGGTGAACGTGTCGAACCGGATCATCGCGAATGCGCCGTATTCGCTGAGAAGGTGCAGACCGACCAGCAGGCACCCTCCCAGCAGCGCGAGGCGCAGCTGGGGGAGCACGGTGCCGAAGAACACCCGAACGGGCCCGCGCCCGAGGCTCGCAGCAGCCTGTTCGAGGGACGGATCGAGGCCGGCGAGGGCGGCCCGCACCGGCAGGTACACGAGAGGGAAGTACGAGAGCGTCGCCAGCAGTACGCCCGACCCGAGTCCGGAGAGCGAGGGGATGACAGAGACCCAGGCATAGGAGTTGACGAACGCGGGGATCGCCAGAGGCATCGCGAGCAGAGCGCCCCAGATGCCCGCTCCGGCGAGGGAGGTCCGCTCCACCAGCCACGCTCCGCCGACGCCGAGCACCGCGCACAGCGGGACGGTCAGCACCACCAGCAGCACCGTGTTGGTGAGCAGCTCGCCGACACGAGGTCGGAAGATCAGCGCGACGGACTCATCCCAGCCGATCTGCACAGCCGTCGTGATCACGAAGATCAGCGGCAGCAGGGACAGGGCCGCGACGAGGATGCTCGCGAGGACGACACCGAGGGGCGGGCGAGGCCTCGTGGCCTGGCCCGCCCCTCGCGGAGCCGTGGTCGTCGTGATGATCCGACCTTAGAGCAGACCCGCCTGCGTCATCAGATCGGTGACCTGCTTGGAGTTCAGCGTCGAGGGATCGACCTCCGGGGCGTCCAGTTCGCTGAGCGGCACCAGCTGCTTGTTGGCCGGAACGTCGGAGCCGACGGTGTACTCGAAGGAGGTGCCGTTCTCCAGCACTTCCTGGCCCTTGACGCCGGTGACGAAGGCCAGGAACTTCTGGGCGGCCTCCTGGTGCTTGCTCGACTTCAGCACCCCGCCGCCGGAGATCGACACGAAGGCGCCAGGATCCTGGTTCTTGAAGTAGTGCAGGGCGACGTTGTCGGAGTTCTCGCCGGTCTGGGCCTGGTCGCCGAACCAGTAGTAGTGGTAGATGATGGCGCCGTCGACCTCACCGGCGTTGACGGCCTTCATCGCCGTGGAGTTGCCCTTGTAGGCGACCGAGTTGGTCTTCATCGCCTTGAGCCACGCCTCCGTGGCATCCGCGCCCTTCAGCTGCACCATCGCGGAGACGATGGCCTGGAAGTCAGCTCCGGAGGGGGAAGTCGCCCAGCGGCCCTTCCATGCGGAGTCGGCCAGGTCCATCATCGACTTCGGCAGGTCGGCCTCGGTGAGCTTGCCGGTGTTGTAGGCGAACACCGTGGAGCGGGCGGCGATGCCGACCCACTTCTCGGTCGACGGCCGGAACTCCGCGGGGACGTTCTTCAGTGCCTCCGCGCCGGGAGAGGCGAACAGGCCGGCCTTCTCGACCGCCGTCATCGACGGCGAGTTCTCCGTGAGGAAGACGTCGGCAGGGGAGCGGTCGCCCTCCTGGATGATCTGGTTCGACATCTCGGTGTCGTCACCGTTGCGCACCTGCACCTTGATGCCGGTCTCGGCGGTGAACGCGTCGATCCACTCCTTGGTGAGGCTCTCGTGCTGCGCGTTGTAGACCGTGATGGTCTGGTCCTCGGGCCCTGCGGAACCGGAGTCGGCGGGGGCGCTGCAGGCGGTCAGGGCGAGCGCGGTGACGGTGGCGGCGGCTGCGGCGGCCAGCACGCGAAGGCGACGATTCACGATGATCCTTCGATGGGGAGAGCGCCGCGATGGCGGCCTTTCAAGCATAGGTAAGGCAATCCTAAGGGTGCAAACTCTGAGCGTTCGGATCTGCCGATATGAAACATCCGATGTCTATGCCAGGATTGACGTATGCGGCAGGAATGGTTCGATGAGGCCCGGTTCGGGATGTTCGTGCACTTCGGTGCGTACAGTGTGGCGGCGCGCCACGAGTGGGTGCAGAACTACGAGCGTCTGACCGACGAGGAGTACCTGCCGTATGTCGAGCACTTCGACCCCGACCTCTTCGACGCCCGCGCGCTGGCGCGGCGGGCGAAGGAGACCGGGATGGGGTACGTGGTGCTGACGACCAAGCACCACGACGGCTTCTGCCTGTGGGACACCGATGAGACCGAGTTCTCGACGGTCACCACCTGCGGCCGCGACCGGGTGCGCGAGTTCGTCGACGCCGTGCGCGCCGAGGGGCTGCGGGTGGGCTTCTACCACTCGCTGCTGGACTGGCATCACCCCGACTTCACTGTCGACTGGAACCATCCCCGCCGGGACGACGCCGCCGGCAGTGCACTCAACGAGGGCCGCGACATGGCGCGCTACCGCGCATATCTGCATGCCCAGGTGCG
>JAITUD010000034.1 GCA_031286555.1 Microbacterium sp.
TCCACCGGTCGATGCGCTCGCTCGCCGCGCCCGCGACGGTGGCACTCGGCAGCGCGTCCGTCGTCAGCAACGCGGCGGCCGCCAACACCGGATGCCTGACAGCCTCGACTCCGACCATCAGCGGCACGACTCGGGTCGGCTCGACTCTGACCGCCCGCCCCGGTTCCTGGACGGCGGGGACGGCGTTCGGCTACCAGTGGCTCGCGAACGGTTCGAACATCAGCGGCGCGACCGGAGCGACCCTGGCTCTGAGCTCGGCCATGGTCGGCAAGCAGATCTCGGTGCGCGTGACCGGCTCCCAGTCGGGATACGCCTCGAAGGCCGTGACCTCCGCGAAGACGGCGAAGGTCTCCTACCCCGGCCGCACAGCCCCGATCGACACCTGGAACTGCCCGGCCTGGGCGCCGATCAAGGGGAACCAGGGTTCGAACGGCTGGATCTATCACGTGCCCGGCGGTGCGTATTACGCGAAGACCAATCCTGAGGAGTGTTTCCGCACCGAGGCCGACGCGAAGGCGGCCGGGTATCGGCGCTCGCAGCGCTGAGCGCCTTTCGTCCCGCCATCAGACGCGGCCTGATGGCGGGACGGTGTCCAGTCAGGAGGTCGCTGCCTTCAGCAGCTGCGCCTTCACCGTGTCGCTGACCACACTCGGACCGCCCAGAACGACGATCTGCCCGGGACGAAGCCGCTGAATCTCCTTCAGCACGGTGGCCGGAGCCGACTTCCCATCAGTCAGCAGCACAGGGCCGCCGCGATATCCGGCGGCTGCCGCACCGGCAAGCGCGTCCGCGAAGCTCGCTCCGCTGGCCACATACACGGCCGGAACACCGGGCTCCGGGAACGTCGCCTTCGAGATCGCGACAGCGGTGTCATAGCGGCTCGCCCCTGCCAAACGCGTCGCCTTCGTGGTGACGCCAGTGGCCGCAGTCGCCTTGGAGACGACGGCGGCGCTGACAACGCCAGTGCCGCCGAGCACGACGATCCTCGAGGGACGCAGCCTGGCGAGAGCCGCCTTCGTCTCCGGCGGGAGCGTGTCCTTCGCTGTCAGGAGCACGGGTGCACCAACTGCTCCCGCAGCGGCCGCCCCCGAAAGCGCATCGGGAAAGTTCATGCCGCTGGCGAGGTAGACCACGTCAGACGAGTCCCAAAGAGTTGCGACATCGGCCGCCGTGCCGAACCGGTTCTGGCCTGCCAGACGGAACGCATCTACGGTCGCGTGTTGCGCGGCTGTCTGCGCAACGGCCTCGCTGACGGACGCCGGTCCGCCGGCGACGACGAGATACTGCGGTGCGAGTGCGCCCAGCTCCTTGCCTACGGCAGCAGGAAGGGCCCGGGGATCAGTCAGCAGGACAGGTGCGCCGGTGGCACCCGCAGCCGCTGCAGCCGCCAGCGCGTCAGGGAATCCGAGACCACTCGCCAGGAAGGCCGCGTCGCCGCCTGTCCCGGGGAATGCCTTCTGCGCAACCTTCACGGCCGTGTCGTACCGAGTAGTGCCGTACTGTCGGTCGACGGTCGTGGGCTTGGTGGTGAACGGGACCTTCGTGAACGCGCCCGTGCCTACGGCGTTGATAGCAGCAACACTTACCTCGTACGAAGTGTTCGGGACCAGCATGTATGCGCGCCCATACGTGGTGATCTGTTGGGCCTCATCCACCACGACGCCGCCCGACGAAAGCCGAATGATGTACCCGGTGATCGGCGACCCGCCGTCGGCAGCGGTCCAGGAGAAGGTGACCTCAGTCGCGGCCAGGCTCTCCACGGTCACCGTGGGTGCTGCAGGGACAGTCGCGGCCATCGCGTTGACGCCGGAGCGCTCTGCAGGAGCGGAAGGCGCCGTCGTCAGCTTTTTAGCTGATGAGTCCGGCCCGAGCCTCGGTCCACCCTGCTCGACCTGTGTACCAGTCGCTCCCGGCAGTTTCGGCGGCGACGCATCCTGAGCGGAAGCGACCGTGGGAGGAAGGACGAGCGCAAGACTCGTTGTGGCGATCAACGCAGAAAGTGCCCACCGGCGACGAACTGGCATCGGTTCTCTTCTCTTTAAGCGGTGCCACGCAGCCCCAGTGGTGCGGGTCGACCGATGCTAGATCCTAGCGTGAGGCGTCCGCGCCGAGCGTCCGCAGCTGTCGCGGTGCGACACGCTCCGATCAGCCCGCGTCGTTCAGCTCGTAGAGTGCGAACCGATCATTGCTCCGAGCGAGATGGTAGTCACGGTCGAGCAGTGCCTGAAGGTCGTCGTTACTCACGCCGCTTGCCGGTGCGAGGACCCACTGAGGACGCGTCTGAGCGATGTGCGCGACCGAGTCCTTCACCACCTGCGGATCCACAGACCCCCACCACGGCTGCGTGATGAAGTACTTGTACGACGGCAGCGTGTCGGTCATCAGGTAGAACGTCGCCGGCAGCGACCACGGGAAGACCTCGCCGCGCTGGTCCTCGGGCACGACGGACAGGACATCGAGGAGCTCGGCCTCGTAGGCGGCCTCGGCCGCATGGATTGCGCCCGAGGCGTGGATGGCCTTGGGAACCTGATCGGCTGCCACCGCTGTGGAGGCAAGGACCAGGATCAACGCGATCACGGTGTGCATCCATCCGCGCAGCGCGTCGAGCAGCATGACTGCTCCGAACGCGATCATCGGGAGAATCAGCGTCAGGTAGTGCGCATAGGACGTCGTGGGCGCGAGCACGGCATAGCTCGATCCGATGCCCAGTCCCAGCCCCACCATCCAGGTCGATCGACGAGCGCCGTGTCGCAGGAGTTGGGCGATGATGCCCGCCAAGGTCAGCGCCGCCGCGAACACCACCGTTCCGATGTAAGCCGCGACCTTCGGCCGGATCGAGGCGTCCTCGACGTAGAGCAGGTTGAACCAGAAGGTCGCGTTGAGCATGTCCTGCAGCGTGCCGCGCAGCGCGAACCACAGGATGATGACCGCCGTCAGGCCGAGGAAGCCGAGGATGGCGACCACGAAGCGCTTCACGAACGGCCGGTGACGCAGAATGAGCTGCACCAGCAGACCCGCGAAGATGCCGGCGATCGGCATCGCGTTGTTCGCGCGGATGAAGAAGACGAACGCGAAAGCCGCCCCCATACCCGCGAACAGCACCACGTCGCGCACACCCTGAGATGTCTTGTCGTCGAGGGCGCGAACGGCTCCGTAGAGGACGAAGACGATGAACGGGAGCGAGAACTCCTCCGAGAGGTTGCCACCCTCGAACGTGAATGTGAGCACGGCCAGGACCAGAGCGATGACGCCCACCGTGCCCAGCGCCGTGGTGAACCGCCGTGCGATCGACGCGATGAGCGCGAGTGAGACCGTCAGTCCGACGGTCTGCAGGATGAACAGGCCGATCCGCCCCTGATGGATCGTCTGCGCCAGCCACTCGATGAAGAACAGCGTGGGGCCCTTGTGATCCCACACATCGACGTAGAGCTCCTGACCGTGCTGCATCGCCGAGCCGATCACCCGGAAGATCGCGGCGTCACCGCCGTAGACGGTGTGGAAGAAACTCGTCGACGAGGACATGAGCACCAGGAACACCAGCGCGATGACCCCGGATACGCTCCAGCGGAGCACTACTCTGACAGGCGATGTCACTCCATGACCTCCGGGTGATCAGCGGCCGGAGGGAACACGAACCGAGCGTAGAGAAGATAGTTCCAGAACATCGAGACCACCGTCGCACAGGCTTTGCCGATCAGCAGCACGATCTGCGCAGGGAAGAGGCTGCCGATGACTGCGGAGACCGCCCAGATGACCACGGGCTGCAGCAGCCACAGGCCCACGAGCGTGACGATCGTGAACTTCACGATCTGAACCCTCGCGTCTCCACCGGACCTGAAGGTGAAAGACCGGTTCGCGAAGAAGCTGAACCCGAATGCGACGCTGGTGGAGATGACGTTGGCGAAGAACACCGGCATCCCCACCGCAGTCAGCAGGAAGAGGATGACGAAGTCGATCGCCGTGTTCAGGACCCCGACGATGACGAAGCGCACCGGCCGCCTGTCACGCATCGTCGGCCGAGTCTTCGAAGCCTTCACGGCGCTCGACCGACGGTCCTGGTACGCCCAGTCGCACCTCGCTGGTGAGGTAGACCGGTCGCGCCTTCGTCTCGCTGAAGATCCGCGCGATGTACTCACCGATGACGCCAAGGGAGAGCAGCTGAACACCTCCGAGGAACAGGATCACCGCCATCAGCGACGGGTAGCCTGCCACGGACTCGCCCCCGTCGAAGATCGCCTTCACGACGATGACCACAAGGTAGACGAACGCCGCGACGGACACGATCAGCCCGATGATCGACGACAGTCGAAGCGGCAATGTCGTGAACGATGTGATCCCGTCCACGGCGAGGTTGCTGAGCTTCCAATAGTTGAACTTGGTCCCGCCTGCCGCGCGGACATCCCGGTCGAACGGCAACGCGATCTTACGGAACCCCACGAGTGAGAAGAGGGCCTTCATGTTGCGCTCTGATTCGCGATACTGGCGCAGCGCCATGACGCAGTCCCGGTCGAGGAGCCGGAAGTCCCCGGTGTCCTCCTGAATGCCGACTCGGCTCACGGACTGCAGCACCCGATAGTAGGCGTGGGCGGTGGACCGCTTCAGCCAGCTCTCCCCGGCGCGCGATCGCCGCTGCGCGTAGACGTCCTGCCAGCCCTGCTCCCACAGCTCGATCATCTTCGGGATCAGCGACGGCGGGTCCTGCAGGTCGGCGTCGATGACGATCGTCGCGTCGGTCTCGGCCACATCGAGCCCGGCGAGCATGGCCCGCTCCTTGCCGAAGTTCCGGCTGAGCACGACCAGTGAGATCCGCGGGTCACGTGACGCCAGATCACGCACAAGATCCGCGGAACCGTCGGTGCTTCCGTCATCCACGAACAGATACTCGAAGCGATAGTCGGGCAGACCTTTCAGCACCCGCTCCATCGTCTCGTAGAACAGGGGCAGCACTGCCGCCTCGTTCAGCATCGGCACGAGAATCGAGATCGACTTCACGCCGCGCGCTCCTCCACGGCCCGCCGACACACGATCATTGCGCCGAGCCGACGACGATGCGCGGAGTGCCTGCCCAGAGTGCGGCGTCGGTGGCGTTGCGGCCGTCGACGAG
>JAITUD010000149.1 GCA_031286555.1 Microbacterium sp.
AGCAGGCGGAAATCCGCGGCGGAGCACTGATCGGTTCAGCCCCGGTCCCGTCAGACGAGACCGGGGCAGGCGTTCAGCCCGCCAGCGTCCGCTCGATCACGACGGCGACGCCGTCGTCGACATTTGACGGAGCGTGCTCGTCGGCGGCATCCTGCACGGCCGGTTCGGCGTTCGCCATCGCGACGCCGCGGCCGGCCCAGCGCAGCAGCTCGAGGTCGTTGAGGGCGTCGCCGAAGGCGAGCACCTCGGAGCGGTCGATGCCCAGGTGCGTGCACAGCTGCGCGACGCCAGTGGCCTTGGTGACGCCCTCGGCCATCACCTCGACGAAGGGTGCGCCCGACAGCGTCGCCTCGAATCCGGTCAGGCCGAGGCTCTGCAGCGCGGCGAAGATCTCGGGGATCGGCACCGACGGATGTCGGATCACGAGCTTCAGGCTCGGCTCATCGAGCACCGACTCGAGCGGCACCCCGCCCATCGTCGCCGGGTCTCGCTTGTGATCGCTGAGGCTGGCGAGCTCGGCGTAGCCGTGCTGGGCGACGAAGCTCTCGCCGGCGTCTCGCACACTCGCGTAGACGAGGTCGGGGATCACCGCACCCAGCGCCTCAGCGAGCTGCTGCTGCACGGGAGCGGGGATCTCCTCGGCGAACAGGTGCTCACCCGTGGTCAGGTGCACGCCGTAGGCGCCGTTTCCGCACAGTGCCCAGTCGTCGAAGCCCGCGCCGGCGGCGATCATCCGCAGGCCGATCGGCTGCCGTGCGGTAACGGGCACGGTGCGGATGCCGGCCGCGCGGGCAGCATCCAAGGCGGCGCGGGTGCGCGTGGAGACGACGCTCTGCTCGTTGAGCAGGGTGCCGTCGAGGTCGGTGGCAATCAGACGGATCATGCGGTTCCTCAGCTGGTTCAACGACACCTGAAGTCTCGCACGTGACACATCGAGCCGGCCGCCGTGCGGGAGACACGACGGCCGGTTCCGGATGTCAGGATCGCTCAGCTGGTGAAGTAGCCGACATCATCGATCTGGAATCTCGGACTCCACTCAGGGGCATTGCTTCCGAGCGCCGCGAACGAGACCGCGATCGAGGTCACGGCATTTTTCGACGACCAATCACCGACATCGACGGAGAGCAGATTCCACTTGTCGGGGGAGAACACGGTGTCCTCGTGAACGACTGTCGTTCCATCGGCTCCCGTGAGCGTGAACGTCGCCACGTAGCCCGTCGCGCCGGGCGCACCGCCGTAGGAGTTCGCCCACACGTAGATCGACTGCGCGTCGCTCAGGTCGAGCGGCTTCTCCGGCGCCACCGAGATGATGCGCCGGCTGGTCGCCGGTGCCGGCTTCGACGTCGCCTCCAGAGCGCCGCTGCCACCGCGCGGTGCTCCGGGACCGTTGGCGATGCTGCCCACCCGAGCCACCGACTCGACGCCGTCACCGGCGCTCCATCCCTGCGCGTCGGACTCGAAGTCGTAGACGGCGTGCTCCACCGGCGCAGGAACCACGGCAGGCACCTTCAGCGTCTCCCCGCCGAGGGAGACGCACAACGTCGCAGCCTCTCCGCGGACACCGGAGACCGTGAAGGTCACCGTGGCGACGTCGCCGTAGGGCGTCTTGCCGATGCGGGCGGTACCCCGTCGCACGGCGAAGTCTCCGCAGCGGGCCGGGATGCGTACGACGCCGCGCAGTGAATCCGCATCGAGGTTGGTGAGTCTCACGGTCAGAGTCGACCCGACCAGCTCCGCGCTGTCGGTCTGCGCCGTGACCGACACATTGGCCGTCTTCGAGCCGCCGACCTGTGATGCGCGGGAAACGGATCCGATATCGAAGGAGGTCTCCGGCTCGGAGGTGCCCGTGCCTCGCACACGCACCTTGAGGCCGGTGACCGTGTCTGCGGACACCGCACGGGGCAGCTCGAGCGAGACTGTGTGGTATTCGCCATCGGCCGGCACGCGTGCCTCGCCTTCGATCACCTGCCCTGAAGAGGTCGCCGCCCGCAGTTGGGCCGCGGTGTTCGCACCCAGTTCGCTGTCATCGGGAATCCTCACGGATGCGCTCAGCCAGCCTCGTGCCACAGGCGCATCGTTCCCGAACTCCTTGACGACACCTCTCCACTGCTTCGCGAACCGCTCCGGTGCGTCGACGACGTGCAGCGTTCCGTCGACGGAGGTTGCTTCAGACACGTTGTCCGACGGCATCCAGCCGTCTGCGTCGCTCTTGAAATCGCCCAGCGATCCGGCTTCGCGAACGTATCCGTCGAGCCGAGTCCCCACCGCCATGGTGATCGGCCGCTCGTCGAGCGCATCAGGATCGAACCCGTCGATGACCTCGGACCACTCATTGATTCCGATGATCGGCTTCGCGAAATCGGTCACCTCGAGAGAACGCGAGGTGTCGATGTACTTGAACACGTCGTAGCTGTACTTGTGTCGCAACGGTGACGCCGGGAAATCGGTCGAGTAGTCTGCAGCCCACAACCCGAGATTCAGTCCGCCCTCCTGACGGTGATCGACGTGACGGTGCAGGATGAAGCTGTCGATCGACGGCAGGAACCTGATCTTGTAATAGGCATACGCGTAGCACGCGGCCTGCAGCTTCTCGGCCTCCTCGGTGAGGGTGTCGCCGGGACCCGCGGTGTTGCAGCCCTGTTCCGAGAGGATGATGCGACGCGGTTCGCCGTCGTACAGCAGCTGTTCCGAGGCCAGGTACTCCGGGAGCACCTGGATGTTCTTGAACGTGATCAGCTTGGAGTCGATGCTGTCGGTGGCATCGGTGTCGTTCCAGAAGTCCGGCTTGAACAGGTCCTGCGGATAAGGATGCTGTGCGACGTACCAGGGGAAGTCGCCCGTCGCCTTTGAGATCTGGTTGAGCTTGTCGATGACATCCCGCACGCTATAGAAGCGCGTCGGGTTGGACTCATCCGGATTCGGACCGGCAGGTTCCGTCCAGGCGTGGGTGAGCGAGGTATACGTGCGCGCCTTGTCGTAGTACTTGCGCGACGCAAGAGACATGATTCGCAGTGCTCGAGAGTAGTCGTTGAGGAACTCGTCGGCCGTCTTGTCTCCCGAGTTCGACCAGCTCCATTGCGCATCCACTTCGTTGCCGACGATGAACCCCACGGCTCGACCGAACTGCTCATCGGTGCGCGACCAGCGGCCGGCGATGAACTCCATCGCTGCGGTGGTGTAGCGGATGCCTTCCGCGGTCACGGTGTTGAACCCGAACACGGGGCCGGCACCCGGTTCGCGGGATGCGTCGGGATGGATCAACACATTCGCGGCGCTGTCGGGGTCGTTGTCGTGGGCGTAGACCAGCACGATGAGGTTCACCAGCGTGCCGTTGTCGGAGAGCGCCTTGATCTGGGTGTCGAGGTCTGCGACCTCGGCCCGGTCGAAGTAGTAGTCCTGCCCCTCGCTGGTGAAGACGATGTTGTCATCACTGTTCTTCTTGTTGAGCATGATCGCAGCCAGGTCGACGTTGATTCCGGCGTGCTGGACACCGAGCGCCTCCGCGTCATCGGTCAACTGGACCTGCAGCCCCTTCTTGTCCAGCACCTCCGGGAAGTCCGAGGTGTTGGGAGCGGTCAACTGCAGATCGTCGGCGTAATGGGGGCCGCCGACGACGGCTCCGTCGACGCTGATCGAGAACTGGCCGTAGAGGCCGTCCGATCCGTCGTCGCGAACGCGAGGGCCCTCGGCCGAGAAGGTGCCGTCCGCGCTCGCGGTCGCGGTGGCGAACTGCTCGGCATCGGTTGCCGTCGCAGCCGACTGCGCTCCGGACAGCAGCACGTCGACGGTCGTCCCGGCCTGATCGGCCCCGAGTGATCCGGAGACAGTGATCGATTCATCGCCTACCGCTACGGTGTCGATCCTCGCGGTCTGCTGCACTGCCGGTGCTGCCAGGGCTGACTGTGCGGAGAATCCGCTCAGCAGCATCGTCGTCGCCGTGGCGATCGTGGCGATCTTCCAGAGTCTTCGTCGTCTCGTCTGCATCGTGCTTCCTTCCAGGGGCGCGCCGACTTGCGCCCGCCCAGACTGCCGATCGCCGCTCGCACACAGCAAGCGTTCGAGGCAAAGGTGGCCACATGTGGACAGGCGTCCTCTGAACGGTCGCCCGACTCCGTGAAGGTCGCGCTTGACAGATCCGCGCAGAGTCGGAAATCTAGAATGAAACGTTTTACAAGCCTGCTCGATGAAGAGGAGCATCCGTGACAGCCAGCACTGCCTCGCGTCGATCGCGGCCTTCGGTTCAACGGGCGCTGGACGCCGACGACCTCCGCATTCTGGCGCTCGTCGCCGACGGCCACCAGATCGACGTCGTGGCTGCGCAGCTGAATCTCTCGAGCAGGACGGTCAGGAGACGGACCAAGGCGATGTGCGATCGCTTCAACGCCCGTGCTCCGATCCAGGTCGCGATCTGGGCGGCGAAGCGTGGGCTCATCTAGTCCGGTCTTTGCCGCAGCGGACGGCGAGGCGGAATCGGGTCGTCAGGCGAAGATCATCGGCATGTCGTCGTCGTCCTCGGCGCCGCCGAGGTCGAGGTCGACGACCACCGGCACGTGGTCGCTGGGCTGCTCGCCCTTGCGCTCGTTGCGGTGGATCTCGGCGCCGGTCACGGCATCGGCCAGCGGCTTCGAGCCGAGGATGAAGTCGATCCGAACGCCCTCGTTGCGGGGGAACTTCAGGCGCTGGTAGTCCCAGTACGTGAAGCCCTCGGGGATGAGGGGGCGGACCACGTCGGTGACGCCGGCCGATTCGAGCGCGAAGAACGCCTCGCGCTCTTCGGGGGAGACGTGGGTGGAACGGCCGATCACGATGTCGGGGTCGCCGTTGTCCTTGTCGAACGGGATGATGTTGAAGTCGCCGACCAGGGCGAGGGGGAGCGACGGATTCGCAGCCGTCTCCGCCGCGGTCGCGTCGCGGAGCGCCTTCAGCCAGTGCAGCTTGTAGGCCAGGTGCGGGTCGTCGAGCGATCGGCCGTTGGGCACGTACAGGCTCCACACGCGCACGCCGCCGACGGTCGCACCGAGCGCGCGGGCCTCGAGCGGAGCATCCGGCCCCTCATGGCCCTTCGCGAAGCCGGGCATGCCGGCGAAGTGCGTCTCGACGTCGGTGATCGGCTCGCGGCTGATGATCGCGACGCCGTTCCACTGGTTCAGGCCGTGCGCCTCGACGTGGTAGCCGGCGTCTTCGAAGGGCCCGTAGGGGAACTGCTCGGGCTTGCACTTGATCTCCTGCAGGGCGAGCACATCGATGTCCTCGCGCACGGCGAAGTCGACGGCGCGGCCCACGCGCGTGCGGATCGAGTTGATGTTCCAGGTGGCCAGACGCATGGTTCCAGCCTACGGGTGGGGTCGGACGTCGAGGAGTCATCGGTCCACCTGCAGGGACGAAAGAACGGATGCAGGGCGACACGCTGAGGCTTTCACCTCAGGGCGTGCCGGCTCCTGCATCCGTTCCTGTCGTCAGCAGCGCAGGTCAGGCCTGCTCGGCCTTCTTCTCCCTCCGGAGCCCGTGCAGCAGCGGCTCGGTGTAGCCGCTGGGCTGCGCGGCGCCCTCGACGATCAGGCGGCGGGCCGCGGTGTACGCGATGCCGGGCTGCCCGCCGTCGGCGAAGGCCAGCTTCTCGTAGTTCGGGTCGCCGGTGTTCTGCTCGTCGACCACGACCGCGAGGCGACGCAGGCTGTCGTCGATCTGCTCCTCGGTGATCACGCCGTGGGTCAGCCAGTTGGCCAGCAGCTGGCTGGAGATGCGCAGCGTGGCGCGGTCCTCCATGAGGCCCACGTCGTGGATGTCCGGCACCTTCGAGACGCCGATGCCCTGGTCGACCCAGCGCACCACGTAGCCGAGGATCGACTGCACGTTGTTGTCGATCTCGGTGGCGACGACCTCAGCGGTCAGATCGCCCTCGCCGGCGAGCGGCGGAACCAGCAGAGCGTCCAGCGCCTCGTCGCCGACCGGCGGCAGGGTCGCGCGCACGGTGAAAGGGTCGACCTGGTGGTAGTGCAGCGCGTGCAGCGTGCCGGCCGTCGGCGACGGCACCCACGCGGTGGATGCACCGGACTGCGGGTGCGCGATCTTCTTCTCGAGCATGTCGTGCATGAGGTCGGGCTCGGCCCACATGCCCTTGCCGATCTGCGCGCGGCCGTCGAGACCGGATGCCAGGCCGATGGCCACGTTGCGGTCCTCGTAGGCCTTCATGAACGGCTGCTGCTTGATCGCGGCCTTCGGCAGGAAGGGGCCGGCATGCAGCGAGGTGTGGATCTCGTCGCCGGTGCGGTCCAGGAAGCCGGTGTTGATGAACACGACCCGGTCGGATGCGGCAGCGATCGAGGCGGCGAGGTTCGCCGAGGTGCGGCGCTCCTCGTCCATGATGCCGACCTTCATGGTGCGCGCCGGCAGGCCGAGCAGCTCCTCGACGCGGCCGAACAGCTCGGCGGCGAACGCGACCTCCTCGGGGCCGTGCATCTTCGGCTTCACGATGTACATCGAGCCGGTGCGCGAGTTGGTGCCCTTGTTCGCGCCCTCCAGCTCGGGCAGCGAGCCGAGCGCGGTCATGATCGCGTCGACGATGCCCTCGAAGACCTCGTCGCCGTTGCGGTCCAGCACGGCGGGGGTGCGCATCAGGTGACCGACGTTGCGGATGAACAGCACGGCGCGGCCGGGCAGGGTGATCTCGCCGCCGTCGGCGGTGCGGTAGACGCGGTCGGGGTTGGGCACGCGGGTGAACGTGCGGCCGTTCTTGGTCACGGACTCGGCGAT
>JAITUD010000210.1 GCA_031286555.1 Microbacterium sp.
CATCGAGAGCGTCGCCAGCACCAGCAGCGGAGCGATCGAGTTCGGCATCACGTGGTACAGCAGCGTGGAGAACCTGCCGCGCCCGAGTGCCCGCGACGCGGTGATGAACTCGGACTGCCTGATTCTCAGCACCTCCGCTCTGACGACGCGCGCGGTGGCCGCCCAGGCGAACCCGCCGATCGCGAACGAGAGCGTGAACACGTTGCGGAACTCGGAGAACACCGTCATCACCACGACAGCCGCGAGGATGTAGGGGATCGAGAAGAAGATGTCACCGATGCGCGAGAGCAGCGAGTCGAGCCATCCGCCGTAGTAGCCGGCGAACGCGCCCATGATCAGGCCGATCAGGGAGCCGATGATCGCGGACAGCAGGCCGACGGACAGCGACGTGCGCGCGCCCCAGACGATGCGCGCGTAGATGTCGCAGCCCTGGAACGTGAAGCCGAGCGGATGCCCCGCCTCGGGTCCGCCGTTCGAGTTCGCCAGCTGGCAGTCGTTGTTCGGCGGAGTCTGCGTGAACAGCGTCGGCCAGATGGCCATCAGCAGGATCAGGGCGACGATGCCGATCGAGATCCAGAACAGCGGGCGGCGACGCAGATCGTGCCAGGCGTCGCGCCAGAGGTTGGAGGGTTTGCCCTGCACACGGACCGCATCGGTTGCGGGCTGCGCAGCGGTGACCTGCGCGACGAAGCGCGTGGGGTGCTGGTTAGACATAGCGGATCCTCGGGTCGAGAAGGCCGTACAACAGGTCCACCACGAGGTTCACGAGCACGTAGATGACGACGAAGATCGTGACGAACGACACGATCGTCGGTCCCTCGTGCTTGAGGGTCGCTTGGAACAGGACGTTGCCGACTCCTGGGATGTTGAAGATGTACTCGGTGACGGTGGCGCCGACGAGCAGCACACCGAAGTTCGTCGCCGAGTTGGTGATCACGGGGATCAGGGAGTTGCGCAGCACGTGCACGGGCAGCACGCGGTAGCTGGGCAGTCCCTTGCTGTACGCGGTGCGCACCCAGTCCTGGTTCAGCGTCTCGATGACCGTGCCGCGCATCAGACGCATGCTGGTGGCGTACAGGCTGAGACCGAGCACGATGGCGGGCAGCCACAGGTCGCCCCAGTCGTTCTGAGCGCCGACCGTGGGCCGGAACCAGCCGAGCTTGATCGCCAGGAAGTACTGCGCCAGGAAGCACATCACGAAGATGGGCATCGCCAGGAAGATCAGGGAGATGACCAGGTTCACGTTGTCGGTGATCTTGCCCTTGCGCAGAGCGGAGATGGTGCCGATGGCGATGGACAGCACGAACTCGATCGCGATGGCCATCACGGCCAGACGGGCGGTGACCGGCAGGGTCCGGGCGAGGACTTCATTGACCGACTGCCCGGAGAAGGTGGTGCCCATGTCGCCGGTGAGCAGGCCCTTCATGTAGTAGAAGTACTGCACGAAGAACGGCTGATCCAGGTGGTACTCGGCTCGGATCGCCTCAAGCAGGGCGGGGGCCGGCGGCTTGTCGCCGAACAGCGCCGCGATGGGGTCTCCCGGCATCGCGAAGACCAGGGCGTAGATGAGCAGCGTGGACCCGATGAAAACCGGGATCAGCTGCAGGATTCGCCGAAGGATATAGGAAAACATCCACTCTCCTTTCTTGGAGGTGAAGGCACTCTTGGCACGTCATGAGGCGACGACCGTTTCGAGTCGCCGCCTCATGACGTGCCTTACCGAGTGCTTACTTCTTCGACTTGGTGATCTCGTAGTAGAGCGGCACGGAGTTCCAGCCGAACTTGACGTTCTGCACGGTCTCGCTGAAGCCGCCGTTCACGTTCTGGTACCAGAGCGGGATCACGGGCAGGTCCTTGAGGATCTGCTCCTGGGCCTTGGTGTAGTCGGCCAGAGCGGCCTTCTCGTCGGACGCGGCCGCACCCGCGGCGAGGTCCTTGTCGACGTCGGCGTTGGAGTAGTCGCCGTCGTTGGACGAGGCGCCGGTCGCGTACAGCGGGTACAGGAAGTTGTACAGCGACGGGTAGTCGGCCTGCCATCCGGAGCGGTTCGCGGTCTGGATGGTGCGCTTGCCTGCTGCGTCACGGGCGTTGACCGCGGCGCGGAGGGTTGCGAAGTCGACGTAGGCCTTGCCGCCGGCGTCGATGCCGAGGGTGTTCTTGATCGAGTTGGTCACCGCGTCGACCCACACCTGGTGGGGGCCGTCGGAGTTGTAGGCGATCTCGAACTTGCCCGACCACGGCGAGATCTTGTCGGCCTCGGCCCACAGCTTCTTCGCCTCGTCGGGGTTGTACTTCAGGACGTCGCCGCCCTTCAGCTTCTCGCCGCCGCCGTCGATCACCGGGGAGGTGAAGTCGACTGCCGGGGTGCGGGTGCCGTTGAACACCTTGTCGGTGATCTCGTCGCGGTTGATCGCCATCGAGATCGCCTGTCGACGCAGCGCGCCCTCCTCGCCGGAGAAGTGCTTGATCTGCTCGCCGATGGTGAACGACTGGAAGATCGCGGCGGGCTGGTTGACCGCGCGGTCGCCGAGGTCGTCCTGGTAGGTGGCGAGGGCCGACTCGGGGATCTGGTCGATCACGTCGACGTTGCCGCCCTGCAGGTCGGCGTACGCGGCGTCGAACGAGGCGTAGAACGTGATGGTCAGACCACCGTTCTCCACCTTGCGGTCGCCCTTGTAGTCGTCGTTCTTGACCAGGTCGATCTTGACGTCGTGCTGCCACGCGCCGTCGCCGGCCAGCTTGTAGGGGCCGTTGCCGATCGGGTTCTCACCGAACTTGGCCATGTCGGTGAACGCGACGTCGGGCAGCGGGTAGAACGCCGAGTAGCCCAGGCGGGTCGCGAAGTCGTTCGCGACCGGGGAGGACAGCTCGATCGTGAAGGTCTGGTCGTCGACCTTCTTCAGACCGGTGAGCTCGGAGTCCGCCGTGGCGCTGTAGCCGACGATGTCGGCGAACCAGGACTGGTTCAGCTGCTTGTTCGACAGCTGGGCGCCCCAGTTCCAGGCCTTGATGAAGTTGTCGGACTTGACGTCGGTGCCGTCGGTGAACTTCTGGCCCTTCTTGAGCTTGACCGTCAGCGTGGTGGGGCTGTCGACCTTGATCTCGTCGGCCATGTCGTTGACGAGCTTGCCGTCGCCGTCGTAGAAGGCGAGGCCGGCGAAGATCGCGTCGAGGATCTTGCCGCCGCCCACCTCGTTGGTGTTGGTCGGGATCAGCGGGTTCTCCGGCTCGGAGCCGTTGGTCGTGATGATGGCCGTCTTGTCGACGTTGGCATCGGATGCACCCTTGGAGGGTTCCGGGTTGGACCCCGAGGTGCATCCGGCGAGTGCGATCACACTCGTCGCCAGCAGTGCCGCACTCGCGAGTGCGATCTTCTTGCGCTTCACTTGTGTCCTCCTATGGACTCGGGCAAGTCCGTGTTCAGCCTCGAGCACGGTATTGATCGATTGTACGGTCCCGCGGGAGCTTTCGAGGACAACTGTTATCCAGCCTTAACCGAAATCCGCCCCGTCGCTCACGGCGACGGGGCGGATTTCCGATACGGATGCCGCAGATCAGGCGAAGGCCTCGATCGGCGGGCAGGCGCAGACCAGGTTGCGGTCGCCCCAGGCGTTGTCGATGCGACGCACCGGCGGCCAGTACTTCGTGGCGATCTGCGCGTGCACCGGGTAGGCCGCCTGCTCGCGCGTGTACGCGTGCGTCCACTCCCCCGCGATCAGCGAGGCCGCGGTGTGCGGTGCGTTCACGAGCGGGTTGTCATCCGCGGGCCAGGTGCCCGCGGCGACGGCATCCGCCTCGGCCTTGATCATGATCATGGCCTCGATGAACCGCTCCAGCTCGCCCAGGTCCTCGGACTCGGTCGGCTCGACCATCAGCGTGCCCGCGACCGGGAACGACATGGTCGGCGCGTGGAAGCCGTAGTCGATGAGACGCTTTGCGACGTCGTCGACCGTGATGCCGGTGGCCTCCTTCAGCGGACGCAGGTCCAGGATGCACTCGTGCGCGACGCGGCCGTTCTCGCCGGTGTACAGCACCGGGAAGTGGCCGGCCAGGCGTGCGGCGATGTAGTTCGCCGAGAGCACTGCGGCGGCGGTCGCCTCGCGCAGACCCGCCGCGCCCATCATCCGCACGTAGGCCCACGAGATCGGCAGCACGCCGGCCGAGCCGTACGGGGCACCCGAGACGGGACCGCCGTCGAAGACGTATCCACCCGCGTGCTCGGTCTTCTGCGCCTGCGGATGCCCGGGCAGGTGCGGCGCCAGGTGCGCCTTGGCCGCCACCGGGCCGATGCCGGGGCCGCCGCCGCCGTGCGGGATCGCGAACGTCTTGTGCAGGTTGAGGTGCGAGACGTCGCCGCCCAGGTCGCCGAACCGCGCGTAGCCGAGCAGCGCGTTGAGGTTCGCGCCGTCGACGTACACCTGGCCGCCGGCCGCGTGCACGGCCGCCGTGATGTCGGTGACCTGCTCCTCGTACACGCCGTGCGTGGACGGATAGGTGATCATCAGCGCCGCGAGCTCGGCGGAGTTCGCCTCGATCTTGGCACGCAGGTCGTCCAGGTCGACGTTGCCCAGCTCGTCGGTCGCCACGACGACCACCTTCATGCCGGCGAGCACGGCGGATGCCGCGTTCGTGCCGTGCGCGGACGACGGGATGAGGCACACGGTGCGGTGCTCGTCGCCGTTGGCGTGGTGGTAGCCGCGGATCGCGAGCAGGCCCGCGAGCTCGCCCTGAGAACCGGCGTTCGGCTGCAGCGAGACCGCGTCGTACCCGGTGACCTCGGCGAGCCACGCCTCGAGCTGGTCGACCATCTCGAGCGAGCCCTCCACGTCCTCACGGGGCGCGAACGGGTGCAGCTGCGCGAACTCGGGCCAGGTGATGGCCGCCATCTCGGTCGCCGCGTTGAGCTTCATCGTGCACGAGCCCAGCGGGATCATGCCGCGATCGAGCGCGTAGTCGCGGTCGGCGAGCTGCTTCAGGTACCGCATCATGGCGGTCTCCGAGCGGTGCGCGTGGAAGACCGGGTGCGTGAGGTACTCGTCCTCGCGGAGCAGGGTGACGGGCAGGGCGTTCGCGCCGCCGACGAAGCCGAAGGCGCCGCCGGATGCTCCGAGCAGGCCCGCCGCCCGGAACACCTCCTCGAGGGTCGTGGTCTCGTCGACCGAGACGCTCACGGTGTCGGGACCGGCGAGGTGCAGCAGGATGCCGGCCTCGTGCGCGCGGGCGACCACGTCTGCGGCATCCGTCGTCCTCACCAGCACGGTGTCGAAGAAGGAGTCGTGCACGACCTCGACACCCGTCTTGGTGAGCTCCGACTTCAGCAGGGACGCCTTGGCGGCGACCTCCTGCGCGATCGCGCGCAGGCCGTCCGGGCCGTGATAGACGGCGTACATCGAGGCGATCACGGCAAGCAGCACCTGGGCGGTGCAGATGTTCGAGGTCGCCTTCTCACGGCGGATGTGCTGTTCGCGGGTCTGCAGCGCCAGGCGGTACGCGGGGTACCCCGAGGCGTCCTGGGAGACACCGACCAGGCGACCGGGCAGCTGGCGCTCGAGACCCGCTCGCACGGCCATGTAGCCGGCGTGCGGTCCGCCGAACGCCATCGGCACGCCGAAGCGCTGGGTCGTGCCCACCGCGACGTCGGCGCCGAGCGAACCGGGCGAGCGCAGCAGCGTGAGCGCGAGCAGGTCGGCCGCGACGACCGCGAGGCCGCCCGCGACATGCGCGGCGTCGATCACGGCGGTCGGGTCGGCGACCCGTCCGGATGCTCCGGGGTACTGCACGAAGACGCCGAAGAGCTCCGCGGGAAGCTCCTCGCCGGCGGCGAAGTCGCGCTCGACGAGCTCGATGCCGACGGCGTCGGCGCGGGTGCGCAGCAGCGACTTGGTCTGCGGCAGGGCGTCGGCGTCGACGACGAAGACCGAGGACTTCGACTTCGAGGCGCGGCGGGCCAGCAGCATGCCCTCGGCGACGGCGGTGGACTCGTCGAGCATCGACGCGTTCGCGGTCGAGAGCCCAGTGAGGTCGGACACCATGGTCTGGAAGTTGATCAGCGCCTCCA
>JAITUD010000247.1 GCA_031286555.1 Microbacterium sp.
CCGCATCGCCTCATCCGTGACCGCGTTCCCGATCGACGCGCCGTACTCCGAGGAGGAACGACGGATGCTCGAGAGCGCGGGCGCCGGGATCAGCACGGCGCCTGTTCGCGCGCTCGCCCCGGCCCCCGAGGGCGTGGTGCTCAAGACCGACATCGGTGAGACCCTGATCGCCGGCGTGTTCGTCGCCTCCGGCTCGCTGCGCCAGCGGGCGCCGTTCGCCGAGGCCCTCGGCCTGCGGATGCTGGACTCCGGGGCGATCGAGGTCGACGACTTCGGCCGCACCTCCGTCGCGGGGGTGTCGGCGGCGGGGGATCTGGCTCATCGCGCCGCGCTCCCCGGGCCGATGGCGTCGGTGATCGCCGCGGCCGCAGCCGGTCAGCTCGCCGCTGTCGGAGTCGTGCAGTCCCTGCTGGCAGGGTGACGCACCGAGCGCTCGTCTCGGGCTCTCAGACTGCGCCGAGGTCGATCCCGGCGGCCGCGGGCTCGGCGTAGTCGACCTCGCGCCACACGTCGCCGTGGCGCTCGAAACTGGTGATGCTGCTCAGTGCGCAGCGCCGGGTGCGCGGGTCGTGCCGCAGCCTGAGCCCCGCGACGCGTCGGTGCGTGATCCAGATCGGCGCCTGGTGCGACACGAGGACGACGTCGCCGTCCTCCGCGGCATCCCACGCGTCGTCCATCGCCGCGACCATGCGGTCGGCGATCGACTCGTAGGGCTCGCCCCAACTGGGCCGGTTCGGGTTGCGCAGCTGCCACCAGTTCAGCGGGTTGCGCAGCGCCTTGCGCATGCGCCTGCCCTCGAAGAAGTTCCAGGGCTCGATGATGCGCTCCTCGAGCACGGGCGTCAGCCCGAAGGCGCCGGCGAAGGGCGCGGCCGACTCCTGCGTGCGCTCCAGCGGCGAGCAGCGCAGAGCGGTCACCCGCCGTCCGAGCGCGACGACGTGGTCGGCCGCGGCCTGCGCCATCCCGCGTCCCGCCTCGCTGAGGTGGTAGTCGGGCAGCCGCCCGTAGAGCACATGCTCGGGGTTGTACACCTCGCCGTGTCTGACGAGGTGCAGTCGGGATGCCGCCATCACTCAGGCCCTGCGGTACTGCGCGTCGCCCAGGCCGATGATGAAGTAGCCGATGAACGGGAGCAGCCAGAGCAGGAAGAACGAGAAGCCGCCGCCCTTGCCGAAGTTCGCGCCGAGCTTGATCGCCACCACGATCGCGAAGATCAGGTTGACGATGGGGATCAGGTACAGCAGCACCAGCCAGCCCGACATCCCGGCGATCTTGATGAGGAATATCGTGTTCACGATCGGGATGATCGCGAGGATGCCCGGATACCCGGCCTTCGTGAACACCTTCCACAGCGCGACGACGACGAGCACGTAGATCGCGAGCATGACGAACCCGGTGGCTCCGCCGAACAGGCTGCCCCAGAGGCTGTCGACGGCGTCGGTCACATCGGCTGCGTGGATCATGGGGCGAGTCTATCCAGACCGGCCACGTAAACTGGACTGATATCCCGTCCCCTATCAGGAGGAATTCTCCGTGCTTCGCACACACACGGCAGGCTCGCTGCGAGCCGAGCACATCGGTCAGACCGTCACCCTCACGGGTTGGGTCGATCGTCGTCGTGATCACGGAGGAGTCGCATTCATCGATCTGCGGGACGCCTCGGGCATCGCGCAGGTCGTCATCCGCGACGAGGAGATCGCGCACCCGCTGCGCAGCGAGTTCGTGCTGAAGGTCACCGGACAGGTGTCGCAGCGCCCCGAGGGCAACGCGAACCCGAACCTGCCCTCGGGCGAGATCGAGGTCGTGGCCACCGACGTCGAGGTGCTGAACGAGTCGGCCCCGCTGCCGTTCCAGGTCTCGACCGGCCTCGAGGGCGGCGACCCCGTCGGCGAGGAGGTGCGCCTCAAGCACCGCTACCTCGACCTGCGCCGTCCCGAGCCGGCCGCCGCGATGCGCCTGCGCTCGCAGGTGTACAAGGCCGTCCGCGACGTGCTGCACGAGCGCGACTTCCTCGAGGTCGAGACCCCGACGCTGACCCGTTCCACCCCGGAGGGGGCCCGCGACTTCCTGGTGCCGGCCCGCCTGCACCCGGGCAGCTGGTACGCGCTGCCGCAGTCGCCGCAGCTGTTCAAGCAGCTGCTCATGGTCGGCGGCATCGAGAAGTACTACCAGATCGCGCGCTGCTACCGCGACGAGGACTTCCGCGCCGACCGTCAGCCCGAGTTCACGCAGCTCGACATCGAGATGAGCTTCGTCGACCAGGAGGACGTCATCGAGATGATGGAGTCCGTCATCAAGGCGATGTGGGCGACCATCGGCGTCGAGGTGCAGACCCCGCTGCCGCGGATGACCTACGCCGACGCGATGGCCCTGTACGGCTCCGACAAGCCCGACCTGCGCTTCGGACTGCCGATCGTCGAGGCCGCCGAGTACTTCAAGGACACTCCGTTCCGCGTCTTCCAGTCGGAGTACGTCGGCGCGGTGCTGATGCCGGGCGGCGCCTCGCAGCCCCGCAAGCAGCTGGACGCCTGGCAGGACTGGGCCAAGCAGCGCGGCGCCCGCGGTCTCGCCTACGTCCTGTTCAACGAGGACGGCACGCTCGGCGGCCCGGTGGCCAAGAACCTCTCCGAGGCCGAGAAGGCCGGCCTGGCCGAGCTCGTCGGCGCCTCGGCCGGCGACTGCGCGTTCTTCGCCGCCGGTTCGACCAAGGACAGCCGCGC
>JAITUD010000309.1 GCA_031286555.1 Microbacterium sp.
GAGTTCCCGCCGCTGGACCCGGAAGAGCTCGAGAAGGACATGCGCGAGCTGAAGAAGTTCGACTCCGTCATGATCGTGCACGCCGAGGACTCCCGCGCGATCGATCGCGCCCCGCAGCCTGAGGGCGACGACTACGAGAAGTTCCTGGCATCCCGCCCGCGCGGTGCGGAGAACCTCGCCATCGCCGAGGTCATCGAGCGCGCCCGCTGGACCGGCGGTCGCGCGCACATCCTGCACCTGTCGTCGTCGGACGCGCTGGCGATGCTGCGCACCGCCAAGCACGACGGCCTGAAGATCACGGTCGAGACCTGCCCGCACTACCTGACGCTGACGGCCGAGGAGATCCCGCACGGTGCGACCGCGTTCAAGTGCTGCCCGCCGATCCGCGAGGCCGGCAACCGCGAGCTGCTCTGGCAGGGGCTCGAGGACGGCACGATCGACTTCATCGTGTCCGACCACTCGCCGTCGACCCTCGACCTGAAGGACCTCGAGAACGGCGACTTCGCCGTGGCCTGGGGCGGCGTCGCGTCGCTGCAGCTCGGCCTCTCGCTGATCTGGACCGAGGCGCGTCAGCGCGGCCTGTCGCTCGAGACCGTCGTGGAGTGGATGAGCGAGCGGCCCGCGCAGTTCGCCGGCCTCACCGGCAAGGGACGCATCGCGCCCGGCTACGACGCCGACTTCTCGATCTTCGCCGCCGATGACGCCTACGTCGTCGACGTCACGAAGCTCTACCACAAGAACCCGCTGACGCCCTACAACGGAAAGGCGCTGGCAGGCAAGGTGCGCAAGACCTGGCTGCACGGCGAGGTCATCGACTTCGAGACTCCGCGCGGCCGCCTGCTGCGCCGCGGCATGACGACCGAGGACTGATTTCGGGTTCGTCGAGACCCCTCTGGGTGCCGAGACCCCCCTCTGCTGACGTCAGCAGAAGGGGGTCTCGGCATTGCGGAGGGGCGTCGGCGGGGGCATCCGCGATCACCTGCGGTACGGACGCACGATCGGGGAACGCGTGCACGACCGAACGCCGGATGCGGTCGTGCGGCTGTTCCCGGATCGTGCATGTGTTCCCGACGCGGGCCGCGCGTCAGGAGTTCACGCGGATGATCTCGTGCTGGTACGGCGCGATCACGCCGCCCGAGACGCGCAGGTCCAGCACGAGGAAGCGACGGGATGCCGGGTCCTCGGCCGTCCAGGTCGCGAGTCGATCCAGGTCGGCGAGCGTGTGCACCGCGACGCCCTCGGCGCCGACGGCCGCGGCGAAGGCGGCGAAGTCGACCTGGGAGATGAGCATCGGCTGCTCGGCGAGGCCCTTCAGCCCGTAGAGGTTGACCTCTGCGCCGTAGGCCGCGTCGTTCCAGACCACGGCGACACCGCGTCCGCCGGCGGCGCGTACGGCCGACTCGAGGTCGGCGATCGCCATCAGTCCGCCGCCGTCACCGCTGGTGAGGACGACGGTCGACTCGGGCCGGGCGCGGGTGGCGCCCACGACGCTCGGCCAGCCCTGGCCGATGGCCTGGAACGCCGTGCCGATCATCATCATGCGGTCGGGCGAGGCCACAGGCCAGTACATGTTCGCCCAGCCGATGAAGTGCCCGCCGTCGGAGACGACGACGCGATCCTCGGGCAGCAGCTCGGCGATGCGGCGCGCCGCCGAGCGCGGGTCGAGGCGGCCGTCGGCGGCGAGGTCGTCGCCGGGCTCGTAGGCGCGGGCGGCGGCGGCGTCGACGGACTCGCGCCACGGCGCACTGTGCCCAGCTTCGGATGCCGCGGGCGACACGCCGCCGGCATCCGCTCCGCCATCGGCGAGTCGCGCCTGTGATCCGAAGCTGCGCACGCGCTCGACAAGCGTCTCCGCCACGACACGGGCGTCGCCGCGGACGAAGCCGCCGACGTGCGCGTGGGTCGCGGCCGGAGCGACGTCCACCTGGAACACCCGGGTGCCGGGCGCGAACAGCTCGCCGAACCGCATCGTGAACTGGTTGAGGGATGCTCCGAACACGACGGCCACGTCGGCCTCGCGCACCAGGGCCATGGCGCCGTCGGCGCCGAAGCCGCCGGTGACGCCGAGGTCGTACTGCTGCTCGGGGAAGACTCCCCGGCCGAGCGCGGAGGAGGCGGTGAGGGCGCCGGTCAGCGCGGCGAGCTCGCCCAGCGACTCGCCGGCGCCTGCCAGCCATGCGCCGCGGCCGGCGAGCAGGAACGGCCGCTCGGCACCGGCGAGCGCGGAGGCGATCTCATCCAGCATCCCGTCGGCGAACTCGCCGCGAGGCGCGAGCGGGGCGGGGATGCGCGGGCTGTCGCCTTCCGGCACCTCGCCGGCGTCGAGCGTGGCGACGTCGTAGGGGATCGCGAGGACGACGGGCACGCGATAGGTGAGGGCGTGCTCGATCGCGATGACGACCGTGGCCGCGGCATCCGCGTGTCCGACGGTGTAGGTGCGTGCGCCGACGCCGGAGGCGAGGGCGATCTGGTCGACGTCCCAGGGTCGCGGTCCCGAGGTGGGCTCGTCGCCGACGACGAGCACGAGCGGGATGCGCGCCTGCACCGACTCGGCCAGCGCGGTGAGCGTGTTCGTGAAGCCGGCGCCGTACGTGGTCGTGGCGGCGGCGATGCGACCGGAGGCGCGGAAGTGCGCGTCGGCCGCGACGACGGCGCCCTGCTCGTGACGGACCGCCGTGTACGTGGCATCCGTCTGCTTCTCGAGGGCGTCCAGGAAGTAGGCGTTGCCGTTGCCCATCACGCCGAAGACGTGGTCGATGTGGCGGGCGATGGTGAGGGCGACGTGCGCGGAGACAGTGGGCATGATTGAGCCTTTCGAGACAGGACGGATGACGATTCCGTATGTGTCTCGCCGTGGGCTTCGTGCCCCTTTTTCGGGCACCGGCTGCGGAAGCCGGACCTTCCGATTCTAAATGCACCACAATGGGTCCATGACGGATGCAGTGATCGAGCGCGAGACGCTCACCTGGGACGGATTCGGTGAAGCGACGCGGGATCTCGCCCGCCGCATCCTGGAGAGCGGCTTCGAGACCGAAGTGGTCGTGGCCATCGCCCGCGGCGGGCTGCTGCCGGCCGGCGCGATCGCGTACGGACTCGGCGCGAAGAACTGCGGTGCGATCAACATGGAGTTCTACACCGGCATCGGCACGGTGCTGGATGCTCCTGAGGTGCTGCCGCCCGAGCTCGACATGGACTACCTGAACGGGCGGCGCGTGCTGCTCGTCGACGACGTGGCCGACTCGGGCCGAACCCTCGCCCTGGCTGTGCAGCTGCTGCAGGACAAGGGCGCGGATGTCCGGTCGGTGACGATCTACACGAAGCCGACCACCATCATCCAGCCCGACTACGCCTGGAAGGACACCGATCTCTGGATCGACTTCCCGTGGTCGTTCAAGGGCACCGTGCGCGAGGAGGACCTCGGCCTGCCGCCGACCGCCTGACCTGTGGACGACGCGTCACGCATGTCGGCGCCGTGCGGCAGGGTGGAGGGATGAGCTCTCCCACCCGTGAAGCCGCCCTCGCCGCCCTGCGCGATCTCGTCGGGCGCCCCGACGCCGACTTCCACGACGGGCAGTACGAGGCGATCGAGGCGCTGGTCGCCGAGCGCCGTCGGGCGCTGGTCGTGCAGCGCACCGGGTGGGGCAAGTCCGCCGTGTACTTCGTGGCGACGTTGCTGCTGCGGCGTCAGGGCGCGGGGCCGACGGTGCTCGTGTCGCCGCTGCTCGCGCTGATGCGCGATCAGATCAGTGCGGCCGAGCGCGCCGGCGTGCGCGCCGTCGCGATCAACTCCACGA
>JAITUD010000310.1 GCA_031286555.1 Microbacterium sp.
TCGAACAGGCCCGCAGCCGCACCGGGCCCGCCGCGTCCGTCGATGACGGGCAGGTTGCCGTCGAGGTAGACGTCGATGCAGGACTGCACCAGCGCCGTGCGGCTCTCGGGAGACGCGACCGCCTTCGAGAACGACTTCGACCACGACCAGCCGCCCAGTGACACCAGCACCCGCAGGTCGGGGTTGACCCTCTTCAGCTGGGCGACCTGGTTCATCGCGCCGGCGAGCTTCTGCTTCTTGGTGTCGGCGATGCCGAGCACCGACTCGTCGGCCGTGTACGCGCGCACGAAGTCGGTCTGCGCCTCGCCGGCCGCCTCGGTCTCGCCCGCAGCAGGGGCGACCCCGTCGGAGATGAAGCAGGTGTACGGCTGCACGCCGTCGAGGCCCTTCACACCGGCGGCACGGGCCGCGTCGAGCGACTCCTGGCTGCCGGCGACATTGCCGAAGGAGTAGTTCAGATGCGTCAGCGCGCCGCTGTGAGCGCCCGCGGTGAAGAGCGTCTTCAGCGAGGTGGCCGGGTCGTTCGCCATCCACTGCCCGTAGTAGCCGACGTTGCGGTAGCCGTTGACGGTCGTGGTGCCGGGAACGGTGTCGCTCGCGACGGACACCTGCGGGGTGTCGTCCGCTGCCGCCGCAGTCGTGGGCAGGACCGTCGCCGCGAGCGCCAGCGAACCGAGGAGCACGGCGGGCGCGAGCCGCCTGCGGCGTGCGGAGGCGTCGGATGCGGGGGGCATGGGAACTCCTTCGTTCGGGCGCGTCGGGTCGCGCGCTCCGGGCCAGGATGCCGCATCCCCCGGCATCCGGCCAGGGGTATGCCGCAGGAATGTGGTTAACACGTACATCTCGCCTGCTGTGCAGTACGGGCTCATGTGGGCCGAGGCAGGGCGCGCCTCAGGAGGTTCCCGGCGAGAGGAGGCAGACTGTCAGAAGCCGTCGCGGAGAGGAGAGTCGAGCAATGAGTCTGATCCAGGGTTATGACCCGGACACCCTTCGCGAACAGGTCAACCAGCGCGAGTGCGAGGTGCGACTCGAGGAGATCGAGGTGCAGCGCAGCCTGCCCGCGCTGATGGAGCGAGTCTGGCTTCTGAAGGTGCTCGACCGCCTCGACGACGCCCTTCCTCTGTCGGAGGAGGCCGTGCGTCAGGCCCGAATGGCCGGCACCCGCAAGGACCTGCTGCGCGCCCGTGTACTGCACGCCACGATCATGCAGTACCTCGGCAAGTACGCCGCCGCCGAGCAGGAGCTGCGGCACGTGGCATCCGAGGCCGAGGGCCAGGGCTGGGCGCAGGTCGCGGCCTTCGCCCACCAGCACCACGGCAAGAACGCATACGACGCCGGCGACTACGAGCAGGCGCGTGAGAGCTTCAAGCGCTCACTGTTCCTGCGCCGCGAGGGCGGCGCCGAGGACCGCGACCTCGAGACGGCACTGCTCGCCATCGAGGCGGCCGAGCGCCGCAGCAGCGTCGAACCCGTCGCCATCTGAGCACGTCCTCCGCCACGATGTCGGCGCACCGGCCTAGTGTGGGCCCATGGCAGATCTGAAGCGGGTGCGCGTCTGGGCCGAGGCCCTCATCGATCTGCATCTCGATCCGTCATGGTCGTTCGACTTCGATCACGCCAAGCGGCGCGCGGGCGCCTGCCACTACACGACCAGCACCATCACGGTCTCGCGGTACCTCGCCGCCCGGTTCGAGGACGACGAGATCCATCAGGTGCTGCTGCACGAGGTCGCGCACGCCCTGGCCGGACCGGCGGCAGCGCACGGCCGGGACTGGAAGCGCATCGCCGACGACCTCGGCTACGTCGGCGGCACGACGCACCATGGTGAGACGGCCACGGAGCTCGCACCCTGGGTCGGTCGCTGCCCTTCGGGGCATCTCGTCTACCGGCACCGCCGTCCCGGTCGGGCGATCTCCTGCGCGAAGTGCTCGCGCACCTACGATCCGCGATTCGCGTTCGCGTGGACGCACCGCGAGATCACTCCGGCGACCCGGCTCGCAGCGCAGACGCCCCGCTGACGACTACTCGAGCTGAGGGCCGTGCGGGCGGCGGCGACGCACCAGCGCCGCGATGCCGCGCCAGCCCAGGAAGAAGATGCCGAGCGTGATGGTCGCGACGATGATGAACGGCACCGCCGCGGTGTCGCCCGTGAGCACGCGCACCAGCATCCCGCCGGCGACCGTGACCACCCACGCCACGACGCCCCAGAGTATCCCCCACGGCCGACGCGGTCGTCCGGGGAGCAGGAAGGCGAGCAGGTAGCCGACCACGAGCGCGACGAGGAACGGCCACGCCGTGATGAGGAAGCCCGTCGGGTCCTCCGAGTGCGAGGCGCGGCCGATCGCCGCGAAGACGAGCACGAGCAGGGCATCGAGGACGAGCGCGGGGAGGAACCTCATGCCTAGACCCTACGCGGACGGCGCTCGCGAGCGGAAGCGTCAGGCGAAGGCCGTGAACACTCCCCCGCGCAGCTGCGGCACGGCGCTGCTCGCGTCGTGCTCGGACGCCTCCTCCGGAGTCGCGGGGCGGATGCCGGCATCCGCCATCCGCGCGGTGGAGGCGACGCCGATCGCGAGTTCGCGGCCGGAGCCGCTCGCGGAGAGCAGGTGCCGCACGCCGCGGCGCAGAGCGCGGAACGACTCCGCGGCGGCGACGGCCTCGGGCGAGGTGTGGTCGATGCCCAGGTCGATCAGCGCGCAGACCAGAGCGCCCGCGCCGAGCAGGTCCTCGACCGCGAAGCGCAGCGAACCGTCGGTCGCGCGCTCCCCCGCCGCGATCACCGCGACCGAGGTGCGGTCGCCCCGCCGCTCCTGCAGAGCCATGACGGCGGATGCCACCGACGAGGCGTTCCGGATGCCGCCGAGCAGCACTTCCGCACCCGTCGAGGCGGCGGCCTCTGCGACATCCGCGCCGTTGCTCGACCACGACCGCGCGCCGTCCAGCGCGACCTCGGTGCCGGCCTCGACCAGCTGAGTGACCGTGGTGGAGAAGCGGAGCACGTCGACGGCGATCACGACCTCCGCCGGCGCGAGCCGGGCCAGCCCCTCCGCGCCCCACTCGAGACGCACCTGGTACGGGGACTGATCGAACGGCGAAGGCATCCCTCCAGCGTAGAGGGATGCCTTCGCATCAGCGGAACAGTGCTCACTCCGCGGCGAGCGCCTCCACCGGCTGCACCCGCGTCGCGAGGCGGGTCGGCGTGACCGCGGCGACCAGCGTCAGCACGGCGGTCGACGCCGCGATGATCGCGATCGGGATCCACGGCACCACCGGCCAGACGAACCCGGCGGGGTTGAAGTCGGGCAGCACCGGCACCGAGCCGAGCAGCGACTGCGCGGCGATCCAGCCGTAGATCACCCCGAGCACCAGCCCCAGCAGGGTCGCGGCGATCGTGATGTGCGCGGCCTCGAGCAGCACCATCCGACGCACCTGTCGTCCGGTGAGACCGATCGCGCGCAGCAGCCCCAGCTCGCGCTTGCGCTGCACGACCCCGATCGTGAGCAGGTTCACCAGCCCGACCGCGGCGATCACTGCCGAGACGGCGACCAGCAGCATCATGATGTTCGCGAACGCATCCATCGGGGCGAAGAACCCGTCGACGAACTCCCCCTCGCTCTGGCGCATCATCAGCACCTTCGACGACTCCAGCGCGACGGCGAACATGGTGACGAGCGTGACCCCCATCACTACGCCGATCGCCATGCGGCTGGACCGCTCCGGGTAGCGCAGAGCGTTCTCGGCGGCGAGCTTCGCGGTGGCGCCGCTGCCGAACATCCGCCCGACCAGACGCAGCACCGGCGGCATCACGAGCACGGCACCGATCGCCAGCCCGGTGAACGACAGCACGCCGCCGAAGAACGCGATGACGACGCCCAGCTGCGACACCAGCCCGACCATCACGCCGGTCGCGAGCAGCGCCGCCCCCGCGATCAGCATCACCAGCGCGCCGATGTGCCGCGCCGGCCGGGCCGCGACCTCGTCGCC
>JAITUD010000401.1 GCA_031286555.1 Microbacterium sp.
GCCAGGCGCGAGTCGGAGCATCCGAACAGCGTCGCCATCGGCGCCTGGCCGTCGGCCAGTTCGTGACGCTTCCCCACGTCCTGATGCGGATGCTCCGGCGTGCCGTTCACGAAACGGCGATTGCCGTCGAGCATCTCCTGCCATGCGGCGGACGGGGTGAGGGTCACTGCGCCTCCTCGAGCTTCTTGATCTGCGGGACGAGAGTCTTCGCGAAGTCGGCGGTCTCGGCGGCGCTGCGCGAGCCGTAGAGCAGCACGTAGTCGGTGCCGGCCTGGGTGCCGAGCGCGTAGGAGATGTTGCCGGATGCCGCGGGGTCGGCGATCTTGTAGACGTCCCATTCCACGCCGCCGGCGTCGACGGTGCCGGCCGACTGCGCGCCGCGCAGCGGGGTGGCGGCCCACATCCTGTCGGCATCGGCGGCCTGGGCGAGCTTGAGGAAGCCGCGCTCGTCATCGGCGGTGGGCGCGAGGGTCACGTTCCAGACGGTGACGGCGCCGCCGGTGACCTCGGCGGCCGTGACGCGCCAGTCCTTGGGCGGATCGGGCACGATGACCGGACGGTCCAGCGAGGTCTCGGCGTTCTTCGCGATGCCCGCGAGGTCGACCGGCGGCTGCGCCACGGGCTCGCCGCGCGGCACCGAGAGCACAATGACGATGACCACGCCGATCGTCACGAGCAGCGCAGCGAGGAGATTGCGGAAGGTCTGGCTGGAACGGTAGACGCGGCTCGACTCGGCCTTGCGGTCGGCCGTCTCCTGCGGAGTCTCGGGGCGGCCGAGCTCGGCGACGATCGGTGCGCCCTTGCTCATGAGTCGTCCTCGGATGCTGCGGGACGCGCGGCGTCCAGGCGGCGCTTCGCGCCCAGCAGCCACTCCTCGCAGCGGGTCGCGAGGGCCTCGCCGCGCTCCCAGAGGGCCAGGGACTGCTCGAGGGTCGGCGCCCCCTGCTCGAGTTCGGCGACGACCTGAACCAGTTCATCGCGCGCCGCCTCGAAGGACAGCGATTCCACGGGGGTCTCGGACGCAGTCACGCCCTCCATCCTACCGGCGTGTCGCGACGTCCGATTTCCCCTCTCTGCTCCGCTCGCTGTCCTGGTCGTTGAGCGGAGGCGAGGAACGAGCCGAAGACGAAACGTCGTGACCTGCCTCGGAAGTCGCAGCGCGTTTCGTCTCGCTTCAGCTCGCGGGGCGACCGGGCTCGCCCTCGGAGACCTCGCCGTCGGAGTGCGCGGCGACCGAGCCGCGGTCGACGGTGATCGTGAGGGCGGTGCCGGCGGGGGCATCCGCGGCATCCCGCAGGATCGTGCCGTTCTCGAGGTGCGCGATCGCGTAGCCGCGGGCGAGCGTCGCGGCGGGCGACAGGGCGCGCAGCGAAGCGCGCAGCTCGGACGTCGTCCTGCTCGCGGCATCCAGGCGGCGGGCGACCGTGTCGCGGCCGCGGGCCGAGAGCAGCAGCACCTCCTGCGCGCGGGAGTCGATGATCGGATCGGGGGAGCGCAGCACCGGCCGGGAGCGCAGCTGTGCGAGCTGGGCGAGATCGTGCGACACCCGCTGCGTGAGCCGCGTGGTCGCCCTGGCGCGCAGCTGTCCGATCAGGGCGCGCTGCTCGCCGACGTCAGGGACGACGCGCTTCGCGGCATCCGTCGGCGTCGACGCGCGCATGTCGGCGACGTCGTCGAGCAGGGGATGGTCGTTCTCGTGGCCGATCGCGCTGACGACGGGGGTGGATGCCGCGGCCACGGCGCGCACCAGCCGCTCGTCGCTGAAGCCGAGCAGCGTCTGGGGGTCGCCGCCGCCGCGCGCGATGACGATCACATCGACCTCGGGGTCGGCGTCAAGGCGCTTCAGCGCGGCGAGCGTCTCGGGAACGCACCGGTCGCCCTGCACCGCGGCGTACTCGGTGCGGAAGCGCACCTGCGGCCAGCGCAGCTCGGCATTGCGGTGCACGTCCTTCTCGGCGTCCGACTTCTCGCCGGTGATCAGGCCGATCAGGTGCGGCAGGAACGGCAGGGACTTTTTGCGCGCCGGGTCGAACAGGCCCTCGGCGCGCAGCTGCGCACGCAGCTTCTCGAGCCGCTCCAGCTGATCGCCCAGGCCGACGTGCTTCATGGCCGACACCTGGAAGCTGAAGTCGCCGGCCTTGACGAAGTAGTCGGCCTTGACCGCCGCGATCACGTGATCGCCGACGCCGAGGTCGGACGGGATGCGGCCCCGCACGCTCGACCAGATGCGCAGCGAGATCTGCGCGTCCGAGCGGCTGTCCTTCATGCGGGCGAAGACGTTGCCTGCGCGCTGGTTCCACGAGGTGATCTCACCCTCGACCCAGACCGTGCCCCACTGCGCGACGAAGTCGCGGATCGTCGCGTTCAGGCGGGCGACCGACGTCGGGGCGTCCGCCGAGGACTCGCGCGGAGAGACGGAGTCGGGCGGGGGCGCCTCGCCGGGGACGGCGGCGGCTTCGAAGACGGTCATCGCTTCGATTCTCGCATCCGCCCCCCGACGTGGCTCCTCAATCCCGACTCAGTGCTTCTCGACGAACACCACCGCGGTGCGGGCGGGGATCGTGACCGTGCCGGTCGACGATTCCCACGAAGCCGCCGCCGCCACGGCATCCGTGCCCTCCGCCTGCACGGCGTTCAGCGCGAAATCGCGACCGGACAGGCCGTCGAGCTTCTGCACGATCGGCGCTGGCGAAGAGTTGAACACCACCAGGGCGCCGTCGAGCTTGCGGTCGACGTCCTTCCCGACGGTGTCGTCGATCAGCATTGCGATCAGGCCCGGGGTCGCATTCTTCCCGCTGCCGGGGAACGAGACCTTCTGCTCGATCAGCTTCGCGTCTCCCAGCCGCAGCAGCGGT
>JAITUD010000404.1 GCA_031286555.1 Microbacterium sp.
CCCTGCAGCGCCTGCACCTCGACGCCCTGCGCGGTGAAGATCCGCACGAGGCCCTCGCACACGATCGCTCCGTCAGCCATGTCCCGCACTCCCGTCATCATCAGTCCTGCTCATCGTCCGCACGGATCACCGTCTCGGTGCCGAGCCGCGACGCGAGCGCCGTCGCCGCCACGACCGCGATCGTCGCGATCAAGGCGAACCCGAGCACCGCGAACAGCAGCCACGGCCCGCCGAATTCGACCGGCGGCTGGGTGAGGCCGCCCACGAAGCCGCGCAGATCCAGCTGGGGGATCACGAGCACGGCCATCGCGATCCCGGCCCCCACGCCGAACGGCACCGCCAGCAGAAGCGCCGGCGCGACCTCCCAGGCCACGAGCCGGCCAGCGCCCCGCCTCGGCTGGCCGAGCGTGCGCAGGATCGCCAGCATCCGCGCGCGGGACGGCGCCCCCAGCAGGAGCATGGCGACCACGGCCACCGCCAGCAGCACCGCCACGACGGCGCTCGCCGCGAGCAGAGCGCCCTGCACGACCCGATATCCGGGATCGGCCATCCGCGTCGCCGCGACCTGCTCGGGCGTCTGGAATGCGGCATCCCCGCCCAGGGCCTCGACGGCCGCCGTGCCGACCGCCTCCGGGTCGGCACCGGGGTCGACCGCCACGTACAGCTGCATGACGCCGGTAGCCCGCTGACCGAGGTCGAAGGCGTGCGCCTGATCGACGATCACCCATTGCTCGGCGGTCCCGAACGGCACCTGCGGGGGCGCGACTCCGACCACCCGCACGGGCGTGCCGTACACCTCGAGATCCAGCCCGTCGGTGTCCTCCACTCCGAGGACGTCGAGCAGCGTCTGCGAGACGACGACGGGGACCGAGTCGTCCGCGGAACCGTCGAGCGCGGCGGGCAGCGGGAAGGCCGCATCCGATCCGCGCTGCACCGCGGCGAACCTGTCGCGGTCCAGGGCGTAGACACGCGTCTGCGCGGTGTGGCTGCCTGCGGTGACCTCCACGCTCGATCCGCCGCTCACGCCGGCCACCGCGGCCACCCCGTCGAGGTCCTTCACCCGCTCGACGGACTCCGGGGTGATGTACGAGCTCGTGATCCGCAGATCGGCGCCGACGCCGGCCTGCGAGGCCCGGACGATCCCGTTCGACACGGTCGCCGCGAAGGCCACCGCGAAGACCGCCACGCCCAGTCCGACCACGACGGCGAACACGGGAGCGGTCCGCACCACCGCGTCACGGCGGGCGCGCGCCGGGCCGAGCAGCCCGGACAGTCCCGCCCGCAGGCGGCCGCGGGTCTCCGCCGCCTGCAGGAGCAGCGGCAGCAGACGAAGGGCGAGGATGCTGCCACTGGCGCCCAGCAGCACGAGCAGAGCGAGCAGCAGGGGGTCCGCGCCTTCCGCACCGCCGCGCGCGAGGATGAGCGCCGCGAGCACCACGGTCAGCACCAGGATCAGCGCCTCCGCACCGATCCTGACGAGGCCGCCGCGCCCGCTCTGGCCGAGATCGCTGCGGCCGCGCCTCTCGACGTCGGCCAGGGTGGTCCAGGGCAGGGTGACGGCGGGCACCACGGCGAGGACGGCGGGCAGCAGCAGCACCCAGGCCCCGATCCATCCGGGCCGGACCGCCGCTGCCCCCGCGCCGATCGCCGCGCCGAGCACGCCCAGCACGGCGCCCTCTCCGCCGAGAGTCCTGACCAGGTGGCCGGTGGACGCGCCGCGGGCCTGCAGCACCCGCACCGAGGCGACCCTGCGCACCGCGATCAGGCGGCCGACCAGGGCGAGCACGACCAGTGCGACCACGATCGGACCTACCACGGCGACGGTGACCACCGGTGTCATCGCATCCGCGCGCGCCATGCCCACGTCGATCGCCTGGGGCAGGCCGGAGCGCAACGGCAGACCCCGGTTGAAGAACGCCTCCATGTCCATGGGGATCTCGACCGGGTCGGCTGCCATCAGGCGCAGCTGCGCGGCGAGCTTCTGAGCGGTGTCGGCGTTGATCGCGGCCGTGTCGAACGGCATCCAGGAGTTGAGCTTGATGTCGCGGATCAGGTCGGTGAGCTTCGTGATCTCGTCCACGTGCATGAATCCGGCCACGACGAGGATGCGGTCGCCGTTGGGATTGGTCTCGATGAGCGGTTCCACCGAGCCGCCGATGAACGGCCAGTCACCCTTGTCGCGTGCCGACGGCGTGACGATGCCGGTCAGGATCACCGTGAGATCGTCGTCCCAGACCCGCGGGGTGCCGACCTTCCACTCCAGCTGCTCGGCGATCGTGTCGGTGAGGGCGATCTCGATGCCGTCCGCCGGGTCGGTGAGTTCCGGCAGCCGCCCCTCGACGAGTTCGGAGCGACTAACGAATCCGGGATCCGAGATCAGCGAGACCTTGTTCTTCGGCGCGGGCGCTGTGCGCTTCGGATCGTGATCGAGAGTCGGCTCCGCGTCGTGTCCGATCGTCATCCGCGGGGTTCCCAGCAGGTCACGCAGCGGCTGCGGCTGGCTCTCGCGGTACTTCTCGAGGAGGTTCAGTGTGGGGCCCCAGACGCCGGTCTCCGGATCGGAGCTGCTGCCGAGGATCGGGACGCCGGGCATCATCCCCGACGGCCACGGCGCCAGCGCCGGCAGCGACACCACGTCGCGCTGCAGGGTGGCTGGGCGCCCCTCGGCGAGGAGAGCCGGGGCGGCGACGCCGAGGTAGGACAGCACGGCGATCACCGCGACGATGAAGATCGACAGCGTGGGGGTCGTGAACGCGCCGCGCATGGCCACCGGCG
>JAITUD010000439.1 GCA_031286555.1 Microbacterium sp.
GATCGTAACGGGCGGTGAGCGCCGGGAACTCGCTCTGCGCGACATCCTCGTCGGTGAAGCGGATGGTCGGCACGCCCTCTCCGGTGCCGAGTTCGCGCACCAGAGGGCCGAAGAGGGCCTGCGCGGCGCTGAGGAAGCCGCTGACCGTGACCACCCCACCGGGGGCGGCCTCGAAACGGTCCACGGCGGTGCGCGCCGCGGCCATCGCGTCGAGTGCGGATGCGCCCGCCTCAGCGAGAACCTCGCCGGCCGGGGTGAGCACGAGGGTGCGGCCCTGCTTGCGCGTGAGCGGAGTGGTGAATCCCTGCTGCAATGCGCTGAGCTGCTGGGAGATCGCGGACGGCGAGACGTGCAGCGCCTCGGCCGCGGCGGTGACGCTGCCGAGGGCGCTGAGCTCGCGCAGGATCTGCAGCTGTTGGAGGTTCATGCTCTCATCAAACCATGAAGCAGTGCTAAGTAATATATCCAGGAAGTGCCCATTGATCTTCATGGTCGATCGGAGTGGGATCGAAGTATGAAGGCTCTGTTCAAGGACGGCCCGCACGCCGGGCTCGCACTCGTGGATCGTCCCGATCCTGTCGCCGGACCCGATGAGGTCGTCATCCGGGTGCTGCGCACCGGCATCTGCGGCACCGACCTGCACATCGAGCGCTGGGACGACTGGGCCGACTCCGAGGTGCGCACCCCGCTCATCCCCGGCCACGAGTTCTACGGAGAGGTCGTCGAGGTCGGCCCGCTGGCGCACGACATCAAGGTCGGCGACCGCGTCTCCGGCGAGGGGCACATCGTGTGCGGCATGTGCCGCAACTGCCGCGCGGGGCGCCGTCAGATGTGCATCCGCACCATCGGCCTCGGCCTGCACCGCGACGGCGCCTTCGCCGAGTACCTCTCGCTGCCCGCCACCAACGTCTGGGTGCACCACTCCGACATCGAGCCCGAGGTCGGCGCGATCTTCGACCCGCTCGGCAACGCCGTGCACACCGCCCTGGCGTTCCCCGTGATCGGCGAGGACGTGCTGGTCACCGGATGCGGTCCGATCGGCCTGATGGCGATAGCGGTCGCCCGGCATGCCGGCGCCCGGTTCATCACCGCCACCGACATCAGCGCCCCTCGGCTCGAGCTCGCCACTCTGATGGGCGCCGACCGGGTGGTCGACGTGTCGAAGCAGGACGTGCGCGACGCGCAGAAGGCGCTCGGCATGCGCGAGGGCTTCGACGTCGGCTTCGAGATGAGCGGTGCCCCCAGCGCACTGCCCACGATGATCGAGAACATGAACCACGGCGGCCGGATCGCCATGCTCGGTCTGCCCAGCGCGCCTTTCGGCGTGGACTGGGGCAAGATCGTCACGCACATGCTGACCATCAAGGGCATCTACGGACGCGAGATGTTCGAGACCTGGAACGCGATGGGTGCCATGCTGCAGACCAGCCCGGCGCTGCGCGAGGCGATCGGCCGGATCATCGCCGACGTCATTCCGGCATCGGACTGGGAGAAGGGCTTCGCCGCTGCGGCATCCGCCGGCACGGGCAAGATCATCCTGGACTGGACGCGGCTCTGAGCCGCAGGAACGAGACGCACATGTACGGGAACTTCCAGCAGCACCTCGCCGCGGAGCTCGACGGCATCGAACAGGCAGGGCTCACCAAGCACGAGCGCGGCATTCGCGGTCCGCAGAGCGCGCAGATCGTCGCCGACGGCGCCGAGGTGCTGAACTTCTGCGCGAACAACTACCTCGGCCTCGCCGACGACCCGCGCATCCTCGCCGCCGCCAAGGGCGCACTGGACGAGTGGGGCTACGGAATGGCCAGCGTCCGGTTCATCTGCGGCACGCAGGAGCAGCACCTCGAGCTGGAGCGCCGCCTCGCGGCCTTCCTCGGCACCGACGACGCGATCCTGTTCTCGTCCTGCTTCGATGCGAACGGCGGCGTCTTCGAGACGCTGTTCTCCGCGGAGGACGCGATCATCTCGGACGAGCTGAACCACGCGTCGATCATCGACGGCATCCGGCTGTCGAAGGCCCGCCGCCTGCGGTACCGCAACAGCGACATGGCCGATCTCGAGCAGCAGCTGAAGGATGCCGCTGACGCGCGCTTCCGCGTGATCGTGACCGACGGTGTGTTCTCGATGGACGGCTACATCGCCAAACTCCCCGAGATCTGCGACCTCGCCGAGAAGTACGACGCGCTGGTGTTCGTGGACGACTCGCACGCTGTCGGCTTCATCGGCGAGAACGGTCGAGGCACACCCGAGCTGTGCGGCGTCTCGGACCGCGTCGACATCTACACCGGCACCTTCGGCAAGGCGCTCGGCGGGGCATCCGGTGGCTACGTCGCCGCGCACCGGGACATCGTCGCCCTGCTGCGTCAGCGCTCGCGCCCGTACCTGTTCTCGAACACCCTCGCGCCGTCGATCGTGGCCGGCACCCTGACCGCCCTCGACCTGGTCGAGGGATCGGCGGCGCTGCGCGCGCAGCTGCGTGAGAACGCCGAGCTGTTCCGCCGCCGGATGACCGAGGAGGGCTTCGACCTGCTTCCCGGCGAGCACCCGATCGTGCCCGTGATGTTCGGAGACGCCGCACTGACCGCCAGGATCGCGGCCGAGATGCAGCGTCAGGGCGTGTACGTGACTGCGTTCAGCTTCCCGGTGGTGCCGCGCGAGAAGGCGCGTATCCGGGTGCAGCTGTCCGCCGCGCACACGACCGAGCAGGTCGAGCGGTGCGTGGCGGCGTTCGTCGCGGCGCGGGACGCGGTCGCCGCTGCCTGACCGGCGCGGCCGGCAGCGGATGTCGGAGGCCCGCGGCAGGATCGGGGAATGGATGCTGAACTCACCGCGCGCCGAGAACTGATCGACCAGCTGACCGAGCAGGGGAGCATCCGATCCGATCGGGTGCGCGGGGCGTTCGAGCGAGTGAGACGCTCGGCGTTCATCCCCGACACCCCACTGGACCAGGTCTACGCGGACCGCACGCACACGGTCGCGGAGGACGACGGCATCAAGGTCAGCACGGTGTCGGCGCCGTCGATGCAGGCGACGATGCTGGAGGTCGCCGCCCCGCAGCCGGGCGAGGACGTGCTCGAGATCGGTTCGGGCGGCACGAACGCCGCCCTGCTCGCCGAGATGGTCGCCCCAGGCGGCTCGGTGTGGACGGTCGACATCGACGAGCGTGTGATCGACCGCGCACGCGCATCGCTGGCGGAACACCCCACCCCGGTGCCGGTGCGAGTGGATCAGGTCGACGCGTGGGCGACGGGAACGGCGATCACGGAGGCGTCGTTCGATCTGGTGGAGTTCACCGTCGACACGTGGACCTTCCCGGAGTGGCTGCTCGGCGTGCTGCGCCCTGGTTCCAGAGTCGCCGCGCCGATGAGCGTGTGCAACGTCGGATGCGGGTGGGCTCTCGAACATCACGACGGCAGGCTGATCAGCCGGACGCCGTTCCCCGGCGGCTTCGTCGGCGCGAGGGGCGCCGGCGCTGAGGGCGACGAGCCGGAGGAGGTCCAGAGCGGCGATGTGATTCTCGCTCCCGATCGTGCGGTCGAGGCGGGCTGGCTCGCCTCGGTGCTCTCACGAGAGAACGAGCCCACCGGCATCGTGACCCACCGTGTCCTTGGGTCGATGTACCTTCCCCTCTTCCTGCGGATCCTGTGCGGGGCGGAACGGGCCGCATCGATCCGCAGCGCATCGCAGAGCAAGACGGATGACTTCCCGGGTGCGTCCTGGATGCGGACCCCGGTCTGGCTCGCGCATGACGGTCTCGCCGTGATCGACCACCGCCTGGCAGGCGACGGCGTCGACGTCTTCGTGCGGTCCTTCGGCTCCGACGGACCCGAACTCGCCGAACGGATGGCGGAGCGAGTGCGCACCTGGCAGGAGGGGATCGGAGGGCCGCTCTTCGAGGCGATCCCGATCTCCGAGGCGCGCGAGCCTGCCCCGGACGGCGTCCGAGTGCTCCGGCGCGGAGCCTGGGAGTTCCGGCTGTCCTGGGAAGGCTGATCCGTCATAGTCCGGGCGCCGCCCCCGGCCGCCCCTATCATCGGAGGTCGGGGCGGCGGGGACGGAACGGTGATCATGACGCGACCTGTGGTGCCCATGCTCTGCGCTGCCGCGGCGATGCTCCTCGTGGGCACGTCGGCGGCCGTCGCTGCGCTGATCGCCGACTTCCCGATCCTGTTCGGACAGGCGCTGCGCTTCGCGATCGCCGCCGCCATCCTGCTGGTCGTCGTCGCGGCGCAGCGCGCGCCGCGCGTCCGGCTCACGCTGCGTGATCTGCTGCTGCTGATCGCCTTGGCGGCCACCGGGCTCGTCGGCTTCAATCTGTTCCTCATCGAGGCGACCGGACACGCCAGCCCGGCCCTGATCGGCTCGGTGGTCGGGGCGGTGCCGATCGCCCTCGCCCTCACCGGTCCTCTGATGCAGCGGCGTGCGCCGAGTCGCCGCGTCGTGATCGCCGCGATCATCGTCGCGGTGGGCACCGCGGTGGCCGCGGGCTGGGGGAGCGGGGATCTGCTCGGGCTCGTGCTCGCCCTCGGGGCGATGCTGTGCGAGGTGCTGTTCTCGTTGCTCGCCGTGCCGCTGCTGCCGAGGCTCGGCGCGACCCGGGTGTCCGCCTACGCCGCGACGACCGCCGTGCCTCTGCTGCTGCTTGCGGGATGGCTGACCGGCGAGGTGCCCGAGCTGCGTGCGCCGACCGGCGTGGAGACCGCCGCATTCATCTATCTCGGCGTCGTGGTCACCGCCATCGCGTTCCTGCTCTGGTACAGCGCTCTGAACACCCTCGGTCCCGATCGGGCGGGGCTCTTCGCGGGGCTGGTGCCGGTGGGCGCCCTCGTGACCACGGTTGTGCTCGCCATCGCGCCGGTCGGAATGGCGGAGGTGCTGGGTGCGGCGCTGATCGCGGCAGGCATCGTGTACGGCATGCGCGTGCCGGCGTCCGATCCGCGTGATTCCGCGCCGGAACGGGCGATCGCGGCACCGGACTGAACATCCCCGAAAAGTTTTGCAAAGAAACACTTGCAAAGAAGTCTTTGCATAGGTATCTTTGCATGCATGACGAACGAAACCGCTGACTTCGGGCCGGAGGCCGGTCGCACTCTGGACGCCGGGGCGCTCAAGGCGCTCGCGCATCCGCTGCGGGTGCGCATCTACAACCTGCTCGGTGAGCGCGGCCCGCAGACCGCCAGCACGCTGGCGGCTCTGATCGGGGAGACGTCCGGGGCGACGAGCTATCACCTGCGCGCTCTCGCCGCACATGATCTGATTCGCGAGGTCGTCGGGCGGGGCACCGCGCGGGAGCGCTGGTGGGAGGTGCCCAGGGGCAGTGTCAACGTCCCCGGCCCGCAGGAGACATCCTCGCCGGCGGCCCGCGCGGCATCTCAGGTCGTCATGTCGGAGTTCTTCCGCCTGCGCAACGACTCCCTGATGGAGTACCTGAATCGGCCGCAGATGGAGCAGCCGGAGGAGTGGCGGGACCTCGGCCTCGTCCTCACCTCCCGCCTCGACCTCACCCCGGAGCAGATGGTGGCGGTGCGGAACGAGCTGAAGGGCGTACTGGATCGGGCCGCCGACCGCTACCGCGACCAGGAGGGCGCGCCGGGCACCCGACGGGTATCCATGCGAACCGAGATCTTCGATCTGGCGGACGGGCCGGATCGTCACGCAAGCAACGACACGAGTATCGAGGAGTAATCATGACCGCCGCAACGCTGCACATCGCCACTCCCACCGTCACCGAGCGCACCCTGCTGCGGGTCGCCGACGGCCTGACCGCCTACGTCGCCCACCGCCGCGAGCGCCGCATCGAGCGCCGCGAACTCGCGCTGGACCTGCTGCGCGAACAGCAGTCCCGCAAGCGCGACCCGCGCGCCGTGGACTACGCGCTCGCGATGCAGGGCGTGAACCGCCGCTGACGCTCAGCCACGAGGAAGCCCCCTGCCACGATCGTGACAGGGGGCTTCGTCATGGCTGTTCAGTCCTGGAACGGCCGGGCGATCACGTCGCCGGATGCCGTGAGCAGGACCTCCCAGCCGGCATCCAGCTCGGCGATCGGACGTCCCTCGAGCCAGGTCAAGGTCCAATGCCCGTTCAGTCCCTTGGCCTCGACCTCCGCGATGCCGGGCCGCAGCGCCGCCGGGACGGATGCCGGCGGCTCAGCGCCCGCGG
>JAITUD010000472.1 GCA_031286555.1 Microbacterium sp.
AGACCGGCGAGCATGCGCAGCGACGTGGACTTGCCGGAGCCGGACGGGCCGACGAGTACGAGGAACTCGCCGTCGGCGATCTCGAGATCCAGCCTGTCCACTGCGGGGCGCGACACACCAGGGTAGGTGCGCGTGGCCTGGTCGAACGTGACAGTTGCCATCTCTTCTTTCCCTTCACCGGCAGGTACGTGCCGGACGATCCGTAGTGAGCTTCAGGATTGATGTGTCAATGCTGTAACCATAGTCTTGACGTATCAATTCCCGAGGGGGAGCGATGAGCGAGAAGCACCGGACGACTCCGACGCCCGAACAGCTGCGGGTGTGGCGGGACTACGTCGAGACCGCCGAGGCGCTGCGCGCCCGGCTGACCAGCCGACTGCAGAGTGAGTCGTCGCTCTCGTCCGGTGACTACCAGGTGCTGCTCGCCCTGACCGAGGCGCCCCGACACACCCTGCGCTCGTCGGAACTCGCCGCACTGATCGGCTGGGAGCGCAGCCGGCTCTCGCACCACCTCGGCCGCATGGAGAAGCGCAGGCTGATCAGCCGTGTCCCGTGTGCGGACATCGTGCACGGGGTCGACGTGACCGCCACGGCGCAGGGACGCGAGCTGTTCCGGTCAGGCTCCGTGCCGCATCTGCAGGCGATTCGAGAGCTCTTCATCGACGCACTGACACCGGAGCAGCTCGCCCACATGGACGACCTGTCCGCCGCCCTGCGCGGGCATCTCGGCCTCGACGAGGCCTCCGTCACGAGGGAGTGAGGGGCGGAGCGGGCAGCCGCCCCTGAGGCGCTGTCTCAGCCCTCGAGGTCGTCGACGCCCGGCATCCAGCTCTTGCCCGGCCGGCCCCAGCCGCGCTTGCGCGCGATCTTCTGCGCCGTCTTCCAGTCGCTGTCCGAGAGGCGGTCCACATAGAGGATGCCGTCGAGGTGATCGAACTCGTGCTGCATGATGCGCGCGCGCCAGCCGTCCACCTCGATGCGCACCTGCTCGCCCTCGAGATCCGTGCCGGTCACCATGACGCGGTCGGAACGGCGCAGCGGGAACCGCTCGCCGGGGAAGGACAGGCACCCCTCCGACTCGAGGTCGGGGTCGGGGGAGCCGGGCTCGGGCGGCGTCATCCAGAGCACCGGGTTGAGGATCGCCCCACGCCACGGCTGCTCGTCGTCGTCGACGTACGAGTACGTGTAGATGCGCAGGGGAACGCCGACCTGCGGGGCCGCCAGGCCCACGCCGGGCGCGATGTCCATGGTCTCGAACATGTCCGCGACCAGGGTGCGCACCTCATCGGTGACCTCACCCACCTCGTCCGCAGGTGCGTGCAGAACCGGGTCGCCCATGATGCGGATGGCAAGAACAGTCACGCCACAACCCTACTGTGCGCCTGGTTCGGGAACCGCGCCCGGTACAGTCGTACGTGTGAATGGAGCGGGGATGGCGGGGGAAGTCACGGACCAGCTGGTCGGGGTGTTCCAGAACCCCAGCCTGCTGATGGGCATACCGCTCGCGCTGGCCGGGGCCGTGTTCATGTCGCTCGGTGCGCAGTACCAGCACCGCGGCGTGGAGAAGGTCGAGCGGATCACCGGCACCGAGGGGGCCACCGGGCTCTCCTGGACGCAGATCAAGGGCCTGCTGACGCGCCCCTCGTGGATCATCGGCACGCTCATGCTGGGCCTCGCCGTGATCTGTCAGCTGAGCGCCATCGCCATCGCGCCGCTGATCGTCGTGCAGCCGCTGGGCGCCGTCGCGCTCGTGATCACCACGCTGCTGAACGCTCGCGTCTCCGGGCAGTCGCCGACCAGGCAGTCCCTCACCGCGATCATCGCCTGCCTGGGCGGCATCTTCGCCTTCGTCACGCTCGCGGCGATCTACGCCACCGAGCGCGAGGTCACCGAGAGGGACCTGTTCGTCATCCTGGCGATCCTGCTGGTCGTCATCATCCTGCTCGGCGCCTGCTGGCTGGTGCTGCGGCACCGCATGCGCGCGCTGTTCTACGTCACCGGTGCAGGCATCCTGTACGGCTTCGTCGCGACCCTCGCGAAGGCCGTGATCAGCCGCATCCAGGCGCAGGAGTTCGACTGGGTCACTCTGATCTGCGTCATCGCGCTGATCGCCGCCGCCGTCGTCGGCGGCTACTTCGTGCAGACGGCCTACGCCTCCGGCCCGCCCGACCTCGTGATCGCTGGGCTCACCGTCATCGACCCGATCGTCGCGGTGCTCATCGGCATCGCAGTGCTCGGCGAGGCGGATGCCGCACCGCCGTGGGTGCTGGTCGCATTCACCGTCTGCGGCGGCATCGCCGTCTGGGGCGTGTTCGGCCTGGCGCGGTACCACCCGCAGATGATCAGCGAGAGCCAGGAGCACGGGATCACTCGCGGCAGCGACGGGCCCGCGAAGGACTCCTCGACAGGCTCGGGAGCCGAACCGGACGACGCGGCTCAGTAGTCGCTGTCGATGAGGTCGGGGGAGACCTCGGAGGCTGCGGCCTCATCCACGAAGAAGACCGTGCGACGACGGCCCTTCGCGCCCGCGGCAGGCACGCTCGCATAGCTCGCGCCCGCCAGGGCGAGACCGAGGGCTGACGCCTTGTCGGCTCCCGTGAGCACCAGCCACACCCGCTTCGAGGCGTTGATGACCGGACGGGTCAGCGTGATGCGCTCCGGCGGGGGCTTGGGTGAGTCGCGGACGGGCAGCACCGCGGCATCCGTCACGGTAACCTCTGGGCGGTCCGGG
>JAITUD010000492.1 GCA_031286555.1 Microbacterium sp.
TCCGGACCCGCGGGTTGCCGGCGATCGGCACCACCCGGCGGACCAGCATCTGGGGCCGGAACACGCGGTCGCGGATGTAGAAGCGGGGACAGAAGTCGGTGATCTCGACGGCGCCGGCCTCCGAGCGCAGGATCGTCCTCAGGATCGCGGTGTTGCCCACGTAGGACTGGCTGGTGCCGGTCTGGTGCTCGAGCTCGGCGGACGGTTCCCGACTGTGCCGCCCGCGCTGGTGCAGGCCTGTCGCGAGCACGCCCTGGCGCTGGTCGTGCTCGAGGAGGAGGTGAAGTTCGTCGCGGTCACCGAGGCGATCCACCGCCTGATCACCCGGATGCAGTTCGACGCGCTGCAGGCCCGTCAGCAGGTGCACGACCTGTTCACCGGCCTGAGCCTGCGCGGGGCGCCGGCCGGAACCGTGGTGGGTGAGACCGCCCGCATCCTCGGTGCGCCGGTGATGCTGCGCACCGTCGCGGACGAGACTGTCGCCTTCGCCCCCGCCGGCCGTGAGGAGGCGCCGGTGCTCGACGCGTTCCGCGACGGCGAGGTGTGGGAGCGGGTCACGGTCGAGGCCCGTGGCACGCGCTGGGGTCGACTGCACGCGCATCCGGATGCCGGGCACCCGGCCGGAGTCCTGACCGTGCTGGAGAGCGCGGCGACCGCGCTCGCGCTCGGCCGCCTCGCCGACGGCGACGACCGGGCCTGGGAGCGTGCGGCCAGCACCGCGCTGGTGCGAGACCTGCTCGACGAGTCGTTCGCGACGCCCGCCGACGCGCGTGCACGGCTCGAGTCAGGCGGATTCGGGGTTCGCGACCGGACGCTGCACACGCTCGTCGTGCGCGACGCGGAAGGCGGCCTGCTCGATGCCGTGACCGCGCTGTTCGCCGCACAGGGTGCCGTGCGACAGGCCGCGGACGGGCGGGACGGGATCGTGCTCGTCTCGCTGCCCGCCGGCATCCGCTCCGCCGAGATCGACGCCCTGCTCGCCGCCGTGGCCGCGGCGCTCGTCACGGCGGGAACGGGAGCGGCCTGGGGACCGCGAGCCGACGGCGTCGAGGGGCTCGCGGCATCCGTGCGCGCGGCGCGCGTGCTCGCCGCGCGGGCCGCGCCCGGCACCGTCGCACGAGGAGACGGTCGCCCGCTGATCCGGCTGGCGGGGGAGCTGCAGGGAGACCCGCGGTTGGCCGCGCTGCGTGAGGAGCTGCTCGCTCCGCTGGAGGAGTGGGATGCCGCGCATCGCGGCGACCTGCTGGAGGTGCTGCGCGCGCTGGTCGCGCACCCCACCAGCAGAACGGCCGCGGCTGCGGCATCCGGTCTGTCCCGCTCGGTGTTCTACCAGCGCCTGGAGCTGATCGGCGACCTCACCGGAGCCGACCTGGAGGACGGCGAGACGCTCGCCGCCTTCCAGATCGCACTGCTGGTGTGAGCAGACTCAGGCGATGTAGACCTTCCGCACCGTCTCCGTCACGGTCCACGTGGTGCTCATGCCCTCGGCGAGGCGCACCACCGAGCCGGGACCGATCGGCAGATCGGGCAGCGACGGGTCGTCGAAGGCGATGACCGCCGAGCCCGAGAGCACCACGAACAGCTCGTCGGCCTCGGTGTCGGTGGCCACGCCGGGCGTCATCTCCCAGATGCCGACTTCGCGGTCGCCGGTGTCGTCCAGTACGACGATGGCCGCGGTCGGCGCCCCCTCGACCACGGCCGCGGCGGGCAGCGCCTCGTGGTCGAGTTCGAGACCCGTGACCGCGGTGCCTGCGGCAGGCAGTGCGGTCACGAGTCGAAGCCCATGCCGACGGCGTCGAGCACCTTCAGCAGCGGGCCGCGGCGACCCTCGTTGTGGTCGGCGCGATCCATCGCGGCGCGCACCATGTTCACGCCCATCGATGCGGCGGGCTCCGGCGGGAACGGGATCGGCTTCTTGCGCACCATCTCCAGTTCGGTGCGCTCGGTCTTCTCGCCGGCGAGCTTGTCGAGCATGACGTCGGCGCCGAAGCGCGACGCCCCCACACCCAGCCCGGTGAACCCGGTCGCGTAGGCGACGCGGCCCTTCCGCGCGGTGCCGTAGAACGCGCAGAACCGGCTGCAAGAGTCGATCGCACCGGCCCAGCGGTGCGTGAAGCGCAGCCCCTCGAGCTGCGGGAACGTCGTGAAGAAGTGCTCCGCGAGCTTGCGGTGGCTCTCCATCCGGTCCTCGTACTCCGAGCGCACCTTGCCGCCGAAGTGGTAGACCGCGTCGTAGCCGCCGAACAGGATGCGGTTGTCGGCGCTGAGCCGGTAGTAGTGGAACTGGTTGGCGCTGTCGGCGAGGCCCTGGCGGTTCGACCAGCCGATCGATGCCAGCTGATCGGTGCTCAGCGGCTCGGTCATCAGCACGTAGTCGTACACCGGCACCGTCATCAGCGCGTTGCGCTTGAGCAGCGAGGGGAAGACGTTGGTGGCCAGCGCGACGTGCTGCGCGTTCACACGGCCGCCGTCGGTCACCAGGGCGACCGGGCCCGAGCCGTCGCCCTCGAGGCGCGACACCCGGCTCTGCTCGTAGATCTCCACGCCCAGTTCGGCGGCGACGCGCGCGAGCTCCAGGCCGAGCTTGGCGGGATGCACCATCGCGCAGCCCTCCTTGTCCCAGGCGCCGGCCAGGTAGGTGTCGGAGTGCACCTCGGCCTGCACGGCCTCGCGGTCGAGGAAGCCCTCCTCCTCACGCAACCAGTCCACCTGGTGCGGCTCGATGGCCAGCGCCAGCTGACCGGTGCGCTCGAAGTCGGCCTTGATGTCGTAACGGCGGATCGACTCCTCGATGCCGTCCAGGTTCTCCAGCCCCATCCGCTCGAGCTGTTCGATCTCGTCGGGCCAGCGGCTCAGACCGTTCTCATGGCCGTGCGTGAGGCTCGCCTCGCAGAAGCCGCCGTTGCGGCCGGTGGCCGCCCAGGCGACGCGTGATGCCTCGATCAGCACGACCCGGCGCTGCGGGTCGCGCTCCTTGGCGCGGATCGCGGTCCACAGACCGGTGTAGCCGCCGCCGACGATGGCGAGATCGGCGTCGATCGTCGCAGTCAGGCGCGGGTGCTCTGTGCGGTGCACGTCGTCGAGCCAGAACACCGCGAAGGCGGTGTCGTGCAGTGCGTGATCGACGACGGTCGGGTTCGGGCGACGGCGTTCGAAGACCGTGGTACCCATCTATATCATCCTCTCGGGGTGACTCCGCCGGACGGCGGAATCCGTAGCAGTTTCAAGATGAAACTGTCGTCATCGTATGCGAAACGCGCGATAGCGCACGGTATTCGTGTCGCGGACAGCGCTGGCAATCAGTACGCAGTCCTGCAGCCAGCAGAGCTCGGGGGAGGAGGTCTCCACTTCGAGCGCGGTGTGGAAGGGGCCCTCCATTCCGGCCCGCACGCCGCGGGCGCGCAGCAGCAGGAGATCGCCGTCGGCGGTGCGCGCCGAGTACCGGGCATCCAGATCCAGAGCGCCGTCGGCGCGGATGACCTGCCAGTCGGCGCCGCCGTGCAGCACCTCGGCGTCGACGCCGCCGCTGATCCGGCCCCCGAGGATCGGCACCCCGCGGCGCGTGCCGGCCCTGGTGGCGCCGTGCAGCTCTGGTTCGCCCAGTTCGACGACGACGTCGAAGACATGCTCGAGCGCGGGGTCGGGGATCGTCATGACGCCCTCGCGACGGACAGGGATGCCCGCTCGTTGAGTGTCGCCGGATGGAACCCCGCGGCCTGCTTGTAGGCGGTGGCGACCCGTTCGAGCTCCTCGGCCGGGATGACGTCGTGGATGTCGGCGAAGCCCTGCGGCGCGCGCTCCGCGGCCAGCTGCATGACGGCCTCAGGGCCGGTCGCGCGCGTGGATGCCAGCAGCGCGGTCATCGCGGGACGCCGGGCCTGCTCATAGGCGGCGAGGCCCTCCTCGACGGAGCCGGCACCGGCAAGTTCGAAGGCCAGCGTCCTGGCATCAAGGATCGCCTGCGAGCCGCCGTTCGACCCGTTCGGGTACATCGCGTGCGCGGCGTCGCCGATCAGCGTGCTGCGTCCGAACGTCCAACGGGGGAGCGAGTCGCGATCGACCATCGGGTACTCCAGGATCTCGTCGGCCGCGGCGATCACCCCGGGCACGTCGATCCAGTCGAAGTGCCAGTCCCGGAACAGCTCGACGACCGGCGCGGGAGCGATCGCGCGGTTCCAGTCGGCATCCGCGCTGCCCACACCGCGGCGCTCGGCGATGAAGTTGATCTTCACGCGGCCGTCGGCGTCAGGGGCGGCGAGGGGATAGGCGACGAACTTCTGGTTGGCGTCGCCCGCCATCACCATCGTCCTGCCGTCCAGGAACGGCTGGGCCGTGGCGACGCCGCGCCACAGGGTCAGGCCGCTCCACGGCGGTGCGCCCTCGTCGGGGTAGCGGATGGCGCGCAGAGCCGAGTGGATGCCGTCGGCACCGATCACGAGGTCTGCCTCGACCCGCACCTCGCCCTCGTCGGTCTCGAAGACAGCGGTCGTCGGCGCACCGTCCTCGATCGCGGTGAGCCGGTGGCCCAGCCGGATGACGTCGCCGAGGCGCTCGATCACGGCGTCGCGGAGCAGCAGCTGCAGCCGGCCGCGGTGCACCGAGAACTGCGGCCAGTGGTAGCCGGCCGCGAGGCCGCGCGGCTCGGACCAGATCAGCTGGCCGAACCGGTTCGTGTAGGTCAGGGTCTCCGGCGGCACGCCCAAGTCGGCGATGCGCTCGGCCAGGCCGAGCTCGTCGAGCTCGCGGATGGCGTGCGGCAGCAGGTTCAGCCCGACACCGAGCCCGCGGATCTCGCGGCTGCGCTCGTGGATCTCGATGTCGTCGTAGCCGGCGGCATGCAGGCTGAGGGCAGCGGCGAGTCCGGCGATGCCGGCGCCGACGATGGCGATCTTCATTGATTCCTCCTCGGGTCGGGCGTCGGGGTCAGCGGGCGGCGGTCCGTTCGGCCGACTCGATGATGGCGTCGACGCCCGCCAGGAACAGGTCGCGGTCCTCGAGTTCGGCCAGCGCGATCGCGTTCTGCGCGATCAGCGGGTACTTGCGCGGATCGGCGAGCAGGGGGCCCTCGAACCACGGGCTCGAGGCGGAGTCCTCTTCGTCACCGCCGCGCGCCCGCGCGATTCCGGATGCTCCGGACAGCATCTGCGAGGCCATCAGCGCGTAGTGCCGCACGAGATCCGAATCGCGCAGCCCAGCGGTGTGGAAGGCATCGAGCATGAACTCGACCGCCGTCAGCTCGCCGTCGCCGTGTGTGGTGAGGACGGTGGCCTCGGCACCGATCGCGGGGAACCGCGTGTACCACTTCAGCGTGGCGGCGGCGAGCTCTCGCAGCCGCTCCTGCCACTGCGCGCGCGGCGCGCTGACCTCGGCTGCCGCGCGGGAGTCCAGTTCGTCGAGCAGCGCGCCCATCAGTGCATCCTTGCTGCGGAAGTGCCGGTAGATCGCCGTCGGGTCGGAGCCGAGGCGCGTGCCGAGCTCGCGCACCGAGATGCTCGCGACGCCGGTCGCGGCGAGCTCGAGGCCGGCCTCGACGATCGTCTGCCGATCGAGGCGGGCGCGTCCCTTCGAGCGGGGGGATGCTGCTGCGTCAGTCATGGATCCTTCTCTCGTCGCTGTACCCATCGTGGCACGCGACCGGCTCAGTATGACCCGTGGACAACGGCGTAGTCAACAGCGTTGACAACTCCCGACGATCCGGATAGCGTGATCGCCTGATCACCCTTCGACGAAGAAAGGTCGGCGATGACGCAGGAGATCGTCTTCCACGGCGGTGCCGTGTTCACAGGAGCCGGAGAGCCGCTGCACGGCCACGCGGTGGTGCTGCGCGACGAGCGCATCATCGCCGTCATCCCCGAGGAGCGCGCGGCCGAGATCGCGCCGGACGCCCGGCGGATCGACCTGGCCGGCGCGTTGCTGAGCCCCGGCTTCCAGGACGCCCACATCCACCCCACCAGCGGTGGCGTCGAGCTGCTGCAGTGCAATCTCACCGAGGCGGAGTCCGCGGTAGAGGCCGTCGAGACGGTGCGTGCCTACGCGCTGGCCAACCCCGACGCGGAGTGGATCCTCGGCGGAGGATGGTCGATGGACCACTTCCCGGGCGGCGCCCCGGTGCGCACCCTGCTGGACGAGGCCGCCCCCGGCCGCCCGGTGCTGCTGCTCAGCCGCGACCACCACAGCGCCTGGGCCAGCACCGCAGCGATCACGCGGGCCGGCGTCGACGCCGGAACTCCCGACCCGGTCGACGGGCGCATCGAGCGCGAGGCCGACGGCTTCCCGGCCGGCACGTTCCACGAGGGCTCGGTCGACCTGTTCACCGAGGTGCGCCCCGAAAACTCCGAGGAGCTCATCTACCGCGGACTGCTGCGCGCACAGGACGAACTGATCCCGCTGGGCATCACCGGCTGGCAGGACGCGATGGTCGGCGCCAGCTCGAACGGTCTGGCCGACCCGATCGCCGCCTACGAGCGCGCTCTCGACGAGGGCGAGCTGCTGGTGCACGTCACCGGTGCCCAGTGGTGGCGTCGCGACGGCGGCATCGAACAGGTCGAGCTGATGCGGCGCAAGCGCGACGATCTCGCCGCCCGGCGCCCGGACGGGCGCTTCACCCTCGGCACGACGAAGATCATGGTCGACGGCGTCGCCGAGAACCAGACCGCCGCGATGCTCACGCCGTACCGCGACGGCCACGGCCACGACACCTCGAACCTCGGTCTCAGCTTCATCGCCCCCGACGACCTGAAGCGCTACGTCATCGCCCTCGACGCCGCCGGGCAGCAGGTGCACATGCACGCGCTCGGCGACCGCGCCGTGCGCGAGGCACTGGATGCGCTTCAGGACGCCCGCGAGGTCAACGGCTCGACCGACGGCCGGCACCACCTCGCGCACCTGCAGGTGGTGGCTGAGGCCGATGTGCCGCGGTTCGCGGCCCTCGACGCGATCGCCAACATCCAGGCGCTCTGGGCCACCCACGAACACCAGCTCGACGAGCTCACGCTGCCCTTCCTGCAGGAGGGGCAGGTGGATCGGCAGTACCCGTTCGGCGACCTGGACCGCGCCGGCGCCCGGTTCGCCGCGGGAAGCGATTGGCCGGTGTCCAGCGCCGCGCCCATCGACGCGATCCACATCGCCGTCAACCGCTCTGTGCCCGGAACGGACACGCCACCGCTCG
>JAITUD010000011.1 GCA_031286555.1 Microbacterium sp.
GATCGGAGCGACCAGCGCGCGCAGCAGCAGGACCAGCACGATCAGGGCGACCAGCAACACGAGCGGGGCGATCACCAGGAAGTCGTGCAGATTGCCGGCGCGGGCGTCGAGGTCGGCTGCGCCCTGCCCGCCGACGAGTGCGTCGGCGTCGGAGACGCCGTGAGCGGCATCGCGGACATCCTCGATCAGCGCCCTGCTCGCCGCCGTGCCGGGCGCGGCGTCGCCGGTGACGACGAGCTTCACGAGACCGCCGTCGGTGCTCGCGCCGGCCGGCGTCACGCGCGCGACACCGTCCACGTCTGCGATCGCGGCAGCGACCTCATCGGACGTTCCGGTGTCGGCGACGACGATCATCGGCTGCGCCAGACCTGGCGGGAAATGCTCACCGAGCACCTCCAACCCTGCGGCGGACTCGGAGGGCACCCGGAACTTCTCCACCTGGCTGAGCCCGACCGAGGCGCCCAGCAGGCCGGACACCATCACCGCGAGCAGGGCGATGCCGCCGATGAGCGGCAGCCACGGCCTGCGCACGACGGATCGGGCCACCCCGCGCCAGGCCCGCCCCTCGCGGGTGACGCGCCCCGGCCGCGGGATGAAGGGCCAGAACAGTCCGCGACCGCACACGGCCAGTGCCGGCGGCAGCACCAGGAGCACCGCGGCGAGCGCGATCAGCAGGCCGACGGCCGAGGCGACGCCGAGCCCTCGGGTGCCGGGGATCACGGCGAGCACCAGCGTCAGCAGTGAGAGCACGACGGTCGCGTTCGAGGCGAGGATCGCCGGCGCGGTCGCCCGGTAGGCGGTGGCCAGTGCGGACCGGTGATCGTCATCGCGCTGCAGCTCCTCGCGGTAGCGCGAGACGAGAAGCAGGGCGTAGTTGGTGCCTGCGCCGAACACCAGCACACTGACGATGCCGGTGTCGAACTGCAGTTCCATCGCGTTGCCGATCGCCGCGGTGATCTTGCTCGCGAGCTGATCGGCGAACGCGACGACGGCCAGCGGCACGAGCCACAGCACGGGGGATCGGTAGGTGATGATCAGCAGCAGCGCGACGATGAGAATCGTCACGAGCAGCAGCGTGAAGTCGGCGCCGTCGAACGCCGCCGCCACGTCCACGCCGAAGGCGGGGCCTCCGGTGACCTGCATCGTCACCCCGTCGATCGGATGCTGCGCGACGACATCGCGCACGCCGTCGACAGCGCCCTCGGCCTCGTCGTCGCCGGTGGACACGGTCGCCTGCAGCGCGGCGGCCGCGCCGTCGTCACTGGGGATCGGTCCTGCGACATCCTCCCCAGTCTCGGTCGAGATCGGCTCGGAGAGCGCGGCGAGCGCCTGAAGGTCGGACTCGGTCAGAGCGTCGCCGTCGTCGCGGCTCGCGACGACCAGGAGCGCCTGGTGATCGGCATCCGGGAACCGCTGCTCGAGGGCGGTGACCTGCGCCGATTCGGAGTCGGCCGGGGCGATACCGCTGCGGGCATCGAGCGTCACTCGGCCGAAGGCGCCCATCAGGGCGATCAGCACCAGCACACCGGCGATGAGGGAGACCCACGCGCCGCGGCGCGAGGTCAGGACATGGGGAAGGGAACGGAGGAATCTCGGCACCATTGCAGCACACCGGAGTCGGGCAGCGAGCGGATCGCGATTCCGATGGAGATCCTTCTCGATCGAAAGGTGGACGAAGCTCTAAAAGAGAGAGTCCTTGACTTTAGACGGACCCCGGGTCTTCAATGGAAGGAGGAACCGAGGAGGACCGTCATGACCTTGTCGCTGGCGTACGCCGAAGATGAACAGGCGGCCGTCCCGGCCGAGGACCGGGTGCGGATCCACGCGATTCCCCGCGCGATCGACCTGGATGCCGCCGAGGTCGCGGCGTTCGCGCTGCTGCGTGCCCTGGGCATCGACCCCGACGACCCCGACACCCCGGATCTGGCCCGCACCCCTAAGCGCTTCGCGGCCGCCTACGCCGAGCTGCTCAGCCCTCAGCCCTTCGACTTCACCACCTTCGCGAACACCGACGGGTACGACGAACTGGTCCTCGTCCGCGACATCCCGGTGCACTCGGTCTGCGAGCACCACCTGCTGCCGTTCAGCGGCGTCGCGCACGTCGCCTACCTGCCGGCGGACCGGGTCGTCGGGCTGTCGAAGATCCCGCGCATGGTCGACCACTTCTCCCGCCGCCCGCAGACCCAGGAGCGGCTGACCGTGCAGGTCGCCGACGCGCTGGCGCTGCGCCTGCAGCCGCGAGGCGTGGGCGTGGTGATCGAGGCGACGCACAGCTGCATGACCCTGCGCGGCGCGAGAGCCGGGGGAGCGGCCACCAAGACCTCCGCGCTGCGCGGCGTGCTGCGCGACGACGCCCGTTCTCGCGCGGAGTTCCTGGCGCTCGTCACCGAGAGGAGAGCATGATGACCATCGTGATCATCGGCGGCGGCCTCGCCGCCGGCACCGCCGTCACCGAACTGCGTGCGAAGGGGTACGACGGAGAGGTGGTGGTCTTCGCCGCAGAGCAGCATCCGCCCTATGAGCGACCGCCGCTGTCGAAGGACGTGCTGCTCGGCAAGAAGGGCGTCGAGGCCGCGCTCGTGCACGACGCCGACTGGTATGCCGCGCACGACGTGCAGCTGCACACCGGCACCCGGGTGACCGCGATCGATCCCGCCGCGCACACCGTCACGGCGGATGGCGAGGTCGTGCACTACGACAGGCTGCTGATCGCCACCGGCGCGCAGCCCCGGCACTTCGACGTCGCCGACCGAGTGGCGGCACCGGTCTACCTGCGCACCATGGAGGACAGCTCCGGGCTCAAGGAGCGCCTGCTCCCCGGTGCGAAGGTCGTGATCGTCGGCGCCGGCTGGATCGGACTCGAGGTCGCCGCCGCCGCCCGCAACGCGGATGCCGACGTCACCGTCTACGAGGTCGCCGAGCTTCCGCTGGTGCGGGTCCTCGGACCCGAGGTCGCGACGGTGTTCGCCGACCTGCACCGTGCGCACGGCGTCGACCTGCGCCTGAGCACCTCGGTCACGGAAGGCGAGATGACAGCCGCGGACGTGCTCGTCGTCGGTGTCGGCGCCGCACCCGACACCGAGCTGGCCGAGGCCGCAGGGCTCGCCACCGACAACGGGATCCTCGTGGACGCGACCCTGCGCACCTCCGACCCAGACATCTACGCGATCGGCGACGTCGCGAACCACGAGCATCCGGTGCTGGGCCGCCGCATCCGCGTCGAGCACTGGGACACCGCGATCGAACAGGGCAAGGTCGCCGCGCACAACCTGCTCGGCGCCGGCGAGCCGTACACGCATCTGCCGTACTTCTTCACCGACCAGTACGACCTCGGCATGGAGTACTTCGGCAGTGTCGGGCCGGAGGGCTACGATCGCGTCGACATCGAGGGCGACACGGATGCCGCGAACGGCGGTGCCTTCCGCGCCTACTGGGTCGCAGGCGGCACGGTCGTCGCCGCGATGCAGGTGAACGACTGGGATGCCTCGGACGCCGTGCGCGACAGCGTGGGGACGGCGCGGTGACCGCCGTCGTCCAGACCGGGGTGCGCCGCATCGGTGGCCGTGCCTTCGATTTCGACCGCCAGGTCGCCGTGATGGCGGTGGTCAACCGCACGCCGGACTCGTTCTCGGATCACGGCGTGAACTTCGCCCTCGAGCACGCGGTCGCCAGCGCACTGCGCGCCGCCGAGCTGGGCGCCGACTGGGTCGACGTCGGCGGCGTGCCCTTCGGCCGCGGTCCCGCAGTGTCGATGGCAGAGGAGATCGACCGGGTAGTGCCCGTCGTCGAGGCGATCGCCGCAGAGGATGCCGGGATCGTGATCTCCGTCGACACGAACTCCGCGGCCGTCGCCGAGGCGGCGATCGCCGCCGGCGCCGCGGTGATCAACGACACCAGCGGGCTGGGCGATCCCCGCATGGCGGGCGTCGTCGCGGGGAGCGATGCGCACGTGGTGATCACGCACAGTGTCGGCCCGCCGCGCGCCGAGAAGCCGGCCGCGCGCTTCGACGACGTCGTCGGCGAGGTGCGCGACTTCCTGCTCGAGCGGGTGGCCCGCGCCGAGGATGCCGGAGTGCCACGCGACCGGATCATCATCGACCCCGGCCACGACCTCGACAAGAACACGCTGCACTCGCTGGAGATCACCAGGCGGCTGCCGGAGCTCGCCGCGCTCGGGTACCCGCTGCTGGTGGCGGTGTCGAACAAGGACTTCATCGGCGAGTCGATCGACCGGCCGCAGGGCCAGCGGCAGGCGGGGTCGCTCGCGGCGATGGTCGCGTGCATCCTCGGCGGGGCGCGGATCGTGCGGATGCACGACGTCGC
>JAITUD010000018.1 GCA_031286555.1 Microbacterium sp.
CGGTCGAGGGTGTCCTCGTTCGCGATGTAGCCGCCCTCGCCGTTCTTCAGCGGGATGACGATCTCCTGGCCCTGCTCGAACGCCGAGGTCCACGCGGTCGAGGAGTTCTCGACGGTGAGCCTCTGGTCGCGGCGGACGAAGTGCTGGTTGTCGTTGCGGATCAGACCGCCGGGCAACAGGTGCGCCTCGACCAGCATCTGGAAGCCGTTGCAGATGCCCAGGACGGGCATGCCGGATGCCGCGGCGTCCTTGACCTCGGTCATGATCGGCGAGAGCGCGGCGATCGCGCCGGAGCGCAGGTAGTCGCCGTAGCTGAAGCCGCCGGGCAGCACGAGCGCGTCGACGCCGTCGAGGTCGTGCGAGCCGTGCCAGAGGGCGACGGGCTCGGCGCCTGCGATGCGGATCGCGCGCTGTGCGTCGCGGTCGTCTAGCGAACCGGGGAAGGTGATGACCCCGATGCGAACGGTCATCCGACGACCTCGATGCCCACGACATCCTCGATCACGGAGTTCGAGAGCACCTCGTCGGCGACGCGCTTGGCCTCGGCGAGGAGCTCGTCTGTGACCTCGCCCTCCACGGCGAGCTCGAAGCGCTTGCCGATGCGGACGCCCTCGAAACCTTCGATCCCGAGACGGGAGAACGCGCCGGAGACGGCCTTCCCCTGCGGGTCGAGCAGTTCGGCCTTGGGCATGACGTCGACGACGATGGTGGGCATAGCAGGCTCCGAATGTCGCGGGCGGGGATGCGACAAGTCTATCGTCCGGCGGAGGTGCCCGACGCGCCCGGCGGCCGAGTCCGTCCGGGCGGATGCCGCACCCCCCGATGAGCATCCGCCCGGACCGGATGAGCGCCCCCAACGCTCTTCCTCCCGCAACCAGGACACGGTGCAGGATGATCCCTCGTCGAGGCTAGAGTCTTCGGCAGGTGCACGCACCGTGGAGAGCGGGAGGGGCCCGCGCTCTCCAACAGCAGGGGGAAGCATGAAGCTCAGCGAACTCGTCGAGCAGACCGGGGTGGCGTCCTCGACGCTCAAGCACTGGATCCGCGTCGGGCTTCTTCCGCCCGGCCGGCTGCGCAACAAGACGACCGCGGTCTATGACGAGCGGCATGTGGACAGGGCGCTGCTGATCCTGCTGATGCGCGACGACTACCGGGCATCCGTCGAGCAGATCCGCACGCTCACGTCGCTCATCGACGAGGGCACGAGCACCCTCGAAGTGATGAACGCCTGCCAGGCGTTCGCGCTCGGGACGCCGCCGGGCAGTGCCACCGACCCCGCGCTCGAGCCGTTCCGCGAGCGCACCTACGAACTGATGCGCCGCCGCGACTGGCGCGGATATCCCGGCGCCGCCGAGCAGGGACTCGTCCACGCCCTGGCGACGGCTGCGGGGGTGGGGCTGGACTACGACGTCGACGCGCTGATGTCCTATGCGGATGCCCTCGAGCCTCTCGCCGCGCGCAATGTGACCGCGCTCGGTCCGACCGGGTCTGCGGACCAGGTCGCCAGGCGGATGCTGGCGGCGATCAACGCCCGCGCCCGGCAGCTGGTCGCGGTGAGCAGCCTCGCGCATGCCGCGGTGTCGATCCGCGAGGCCATCGACCGCGGCGATGCGCCGGAGGATCTGGCGAAGCCGCCGGCCCGGGGCTGAGCGCGTCGGGGAAGGTCAGCGCAGCGCGCCCTCTGCGGCTCGCGCCGGAGTGGCCTTCGTGGCGGCGCCCGTTCGCCGCGGGGCGCGCAGTGCGAACAGGATCAGCGCGGTCGCGGCGACGAGGACCGCGGCGACGATGCTCCACAGCAGCGCCGGGTCGGTCACGGCGAGGGTCGGGATGCGCCGCCCCGGGATCAGCGCGGCGAAGGCGCCGGCGACGACCGTGCCCGCCCACGATCCGATCATCATGCCCCGGTGCAGTCGCACGTTGTGGCGGCGGATGGCGATGATGCCGATGGTCGTGGTCGTGAAGGTGAAGATCGCCAGGAAGTGGAAGACCGTGAAGCCGCCGTCCAGCGAGTAGATGAACATGCCCGACAGGCAGACGAAGTACATCATGATCCCGAAGGTGCGGCCGAGCAGGCGGTGCCTGGCGTCCTTGCGGCGGCGCAGGAACTGCACGGGGCCGATCAGGATGACGAAGGATGCGGCGATCGCATGCACCGCGATGATGATGCTCTGGATGTCCATGCCTCATAAGATAGAGGCGCTATCCAATTCACGCATCCTGGATAGTCGGCACGCGATCCACGATCCAAGGGAGCCCACCGTGAAGCTCGGCGAACTGGCCCGCGAGAGCGGCGCGACCACGGCGACCCTGAAGTTCTGGATGCGCGAGGGCGTGCTGCCCTCCGGCGAGCTGCGCAACCAGACCACCGCCGTCTACGGGCAGCGGCACCTCGATCGCATCGCCCTGATCCAGACGCTGCGCACCGAGTTCGACGCGCCGATCGCCGGCATCCGCGAGCTGACCGCACTCATCGACCGGCCCGACGCGGTGCCGCTCGACATCATGGAGGCCTGTCAGGTGATCGCCACCGGCCTCGCCGTCGGCGAGGCGCACGATGAGTACGCCGGGATCATCGGCGAGCTGCACGACCGGGTCGGCTGGATCCGCTTCGACAGCCTGGCCGCGGGGGCGCTCGCGCACGCGCTCGCCGCATCGGCACGAGTCGGCTATCCCTACCGCATCGAGGTGCTCGAGGAGTACGCGCGGATGCTCGGCCCCATCGCCGAGACCGATCTCGGCCTGATCCAGCCGGAGGGCACCCTCGACGTCATGGCGCGCAACCTGCTGGTCGCCGCCGCTGCGCAGAATCGCGTGCTGGTCGCGATGAACCAGCTCGCGCACACCGCAGCCGCGGTGCGCCGCGCCGTCGGCTGAAGATCAGGAGCGGAAGACCGTGTGCAGGTCGCCGATGCGGTCGCGGCCACCGAGACCGTCGATCTCGAAGAGCACCGAGATGCCCGTGAGCCGGTACCCGAGCCGGTCGACGATCGTGCGGCCGGCCTCGAGCGTGCCGCCGGTGGCCAGCACGTCGTCGATGAGCAGCACGCGCGACCCGGCGGGCAGGTCGTCGTGCATCTCGACGGTCGCGGTGCCGTACTCGAGGTCGTAGTCGACGGATGCCGCGGGTCGCGGGAGCTTTCCGGCCTTGCGGATCGGCAGCATGCCGACGCCCGCCGTGACTGCTGCGGCCGCAGCGAGGATGAATCCGCGCGCCTCGATACCGGCCACGACGTCGAACTCGCCCGCGAACGGCGCGACCAGTGCCTCGGTCGTCACTCGCAGCGCCTCGGCATCCGCCAGCAGCGGCGTGATGTCGCGGAACAGGATGCCCGGCTTCGGGTAGTCCGGGACGGAGCGGATCAGGGATTCGGCGCGGGACAGGGCGGAAGTCACTGCTTAAGGGTACGTCCCGGGCGGCTGTCCTGACGGATGGCGGTTGGATCTGCAGGTGGCGGCGGACATGCCGGGCAAGCGTCCGCCATCTGCCGATTCGTCCGCCAGATGCGGTACGGAGAGTGGATGGGAGCGCTCCCATGATGGCATCATGGGAGTCATGACTCGTGAGTTCCCCGGCGGTTTCCTGTTCGGCGCCGCGACCGCGGCCTACCAGATCGAGGGCGCCGCGTTCGAAGACGGCCGCACCGCCTCGGTGTGGGACGCCTTCGCCCGCGTCCCCGGTGCCGTGATCAACGGCGAGACCGGCGACGTCGCCTGTGATCACTACCACCGGATGCCGCAGGACGTCGAGCTCAGGAAGCGCCTCGGTCTGCAGACCTACCGGTTCTCCACGTCGTGGTCGCGCGTGCGACCGGATGGCGGTGCGGTGAACCCGCTGGGCGTCGACTTCTACAGCAGGCTCGTCGACGAGCTGCTCGAGAACGACATCCTGCCCTGGCTGACGCTGTACCACTGGGACATGCCGCAGGCGCTGGAGGAGCAGGGCGGGTGGACCAGTCGCGACACGGTGGACCGCTTCGTCGAGTACGCCCTCACGATGCACGACGCCCTCGGCGACCGCGTGAAGAACTGGACCACGCTGAACGAGCCGTGGTGCGCATCGTTCCTCTCGTACACCGCGGGCGTGCACGCGCCCGGCCGCACCGACATCGGCGACGGCCTGCTCGCCGCGCACCACCTGCTGCTCGCGCACGGCCGCACCGTGCAGGAACTGCGCGCCCGTGACTCCGACCTCGACCTCGGCATCACCCTGAACCTCACCGTCGCCGACCCGGCCGACGTCGACGATCCTGCCGACATCGACGCGGCCCGCCGCATCGACGGTCAGTTCAACCGCTGGTTCCTCGACCCGATCTTCGAGGGCGACTATCCGAGCGACATCGTCCGCGACATCCGCGAGGTCGATGCCGACGCGATCGCCCGCTGGCAGGCGGCCGTGCATGACGGCGATCTCGACGTGATCTCCGCACCGCTCGACGCGCTGGGCATCAACTACTACCACGGCGAGCTGCTGTCCGGGCATCCCCAGCAGGACGGGCCCGCCAACGGACCGCACGAGACCGAGGGACAGCAGCGGCAGACGAAGTCGCCGTTCCCCGCGGATGCCGGGATCCACTGGGTCGAGCGCGGGCTGCCGCGCACCGGCATGGGCTGGGAGGTGCAGCCCGAGGGGCTCACCCGACTGCTGCAGCGCGTCGCTGCCGACTACGCCGACGGCGTGCCGCTGTACGTCACCGAGAACGGCGCGGCCTACGACGACGTCGT
>JAITUD010000050.1 GCA_031286555.1 Microbacterium sp.
GAGACCGTCGACGCCGTGCGGATGACCGAGGCGATCCTCGGCTGGCGCCAGCCGGTCAGGCTGGAGCACAACACGCATCCGACCCACAATGTCTGACATGGACCTGCTGTGGCCGGGAGCGGCATCCGATCTCGACGATGAGGCGCTGCTCGCGCTGACCGCGATGCCGGAGGGGCGTGACTGGCTGCGGATGAACTTCATCGCCTCGATCGACGGCGCCGGTACCCGCGACGGCCGCTCCGGCACGCTCGGGGATGCCGCGGACCGGCGGCTGTTCGATCTGCTGCGTCGCCCCGCCGATGCCGTGCTGGTCGGCGCCGGAACGGCGCGGGAGGAGGGCTACGGCGCGATGCGGCTCGATGCCGCTTCCGTCGCCTGGCGCGAATCGCGGGGTCTGGCCGCGCACCCGACATTCGTGCTGATCTCGCGCTGCCTGGACCTCGCCCCGGGGTCGCCGATCTTCACCGAGGCGCCGGTGCGGCCGATCGTCTGCACGGTTGCGGGAGCGCCGGCCGGGGAACTCGCGGATGTCGCCGATGTGATCGTGTGCGGGGAAGGTGACGTCGACCCGCTCCGGGTGCGCGCCGAGCTGGCCGCCCGCGGACTGAGGCATGTGCACAGCGAGGGCGGCCCGCACGTGTTCGCGTCGTTCCTCGCCGCCGGCGCCGTCGACGCCCTGCACCTCACGCTCGCACCGACGCTCGAGGCGGGCGACGCGGGCCGGATCACGGCCGGGCATCCCGCTGCGCCGACCGGCATGCGCCTGGTCTCCGTGCTCCGCTCCGCCGATGAGCTGTTCCTGCACTACATCCGCCCCTCCTCCGGATCCTGAGCGCCCTTCGTCTCGCTCCGCTCGCTCAGGGCCCGGGACGAGACAAATGACGAAGGACGTCACGCGGACTCGCCGCGCCCGGGATCCTGAGACAATGGGGTTCCGCGACCCCGAGGAGTCCCCGTGCAGTTCATCTCCACCCGCGGCGGCATGGCGCCGCTGCCGTACTCCGAGACGCTGCTCGAGGGCCTGGCCACCGACGGCGGGCTCGCCGTCCCGGAGGAGCTGCCGCACGTGGATGCCGGCACACTGGCCTCCTGGCGCCGGCTCTCCTACCCCGAGCTGGCCACCGAGGTGCTCGGTCTGTTCGCCACCGACATCCCGCGCGAGGACCTGGCGCGAATGACTGCGGCCGCCTACGCCGACTTCCCGACGGATGTCGTGCCGCTGCGCACGATCGACGGCGGCCTCACGCTCGTGGGCCTCAGCGAGGGCCCGACGCTGGCGTTCAAGGACATGGCCATGCAGTTCCTCGGCCAAGTCATGTAGTATGTGCTGGAACGCAACGACGGCGTGCTGAACATCGTCGGCGCGACCTCGGGCGACACCGGTTCCGCCGCCGAGCACGCACTGCGCGGCAAGGAGCGCGTCGCGGTCTTCATGCTCTCGCCGCAGGGCCGGATGAGCGCGTTCCAGCGTGCGCAGATGTACTCGCTCGACGACGAGAACGTGCACAACATCGCCATCGAGGGCGTCTTCGACGACTGCCAGAACCTGGTCAAGGCGCTCGCCGGCGACGTGCCGTTCAAGCGCACCTGGAGCCTGGGCGCCGTCAACTCGATCAACCTCGCGCGCATCACCGCGCAGGTCGTCTACTACTTCTGGGCCTGGCTGCGCGCGACCGACGCCATGGGCCCGACCGAGGTGTCGTTCACGGTGCCGTCCGGCAACTTCGGCAACATCCTCTCCGGCTTCTGGGCCAAGCGGATGGGTCTGCCGGTGCGCCGCCTGGTGCTCGCGGCCAACGAGAACAACGTGCTCGACGAGTTCTTCCGCACCGGCGTCTACCGCCCGCGATCCGCCGCCGACACCCTCGCCACCTCGAGCCCCTCGATGGACATCTCGAAGGCGTCGAACCTGGAGCGGTTCATCTACGCCGTCGTCGGGCGCGACGCTTCGCGCGTGGTCGAGCTCTGGGCCGACCTCGAGCGTCAGGGGTACTTCGACCTGTCGGCGGAGCAGCCGCGCTTCGAGGCCGAGTTCGGCATCGTCAGCGGTACCTCGACGCACGCCGACAGGCTCGCGACGATCAAGGCCGTGCACGAGGCGACCGGCGAGATCATCGATCCGCACACGGCCGACGGTGTGCGGATCGCCCGCGAGCACGTCGAGGACGGCGTGCCGATGCTGGTACTCGAGACCGCGAAGCCGCAGAAGTTCGCGGAGACGATCGCCGAGGCGATCGGCGTCGAGCTGGACTACGCGCCGGAGCTGCGCGAGATGCTCGCGGCACCGCAGCACGTCACCGAGCTCGCCGACGACGAGCAGGCGCTGCGCGCCTTCATCGAGGCCAACGCGCTGCGCTGACCTGCGCTCTCAGCCGTCTGCCATTGGCGGGCGCCTCACGCATTGATGCTCCCAGAGCATCAATGCGTGAGGCGCTCAGTCATGGTGCCTCGTCGCCACTCTCAGGATACCCCCAGGGGTATGCCTGATACCCTCGGGGGTATCCTAGAGAAGGGCGGCGAACATGTGCCGAGCAGTCACGTGCAAGACGTGTGGAAAGACGACGTGGGCCGGATGCGGTCAGCACGTCGACAGTGTCAAGCAGACCGTGCCGGCATCGCAGTGGTGCCCCGGACACGACGAGCCGGCGTCCACCGGCTTCTTCGGAAAGCTCTTCGGAAAGGCCTGACATGCGGGTGATCATCGTGGGCGGCGTCGCGGGCGGGATGTCTGCGGCCACGCGACTGCGGCGACTCGACGAGAGCGCCGAGATCGTCGTCATCGAGCAGGGCGACTACGTCAG
>JAITUD010000155.1 GCA_031286555.1 Microbacterium sp.
GCCGGTCGGCCGAGCGGCACGTCCGCGGTGACGGCGAGATAGGCGTCGGCGCGGCTGTCCAGGCCCGCCTGCGCGGCGAACTCGTCCATCTCCTCGTCGGCCATCGGCGTCTGCACCCAGCCGGGGCACACCGCGTTCACGCGCACGCCGGAACGGCCGTAGTCGCGCGCGAGTGTGCGGGTCAGGCCGATCAGCGCGTGCTTGCCGACGGTGTACCCCGCTACGGAGGGACCGGCGAACAGCCCGGCCAGCGACGAGACGATCACGATCTGCCCCTTGGTCTCGACGAGGGCGGGCAGCGACTCCCTCGCCATGGTGAACGCCGTCGTGAGGTTGGCGCGCAGCGCCGCCTCCCACGCCGCGTCGTCGGTGTCGCCGACGGTCGCGAAGCCGTGGCCACCCGCGTTCGCGACCAGCACGTCGAGCCGGCCGAAGTGGTTCAGCACCTGGGCGACGACGTCGCGTGCGGCGGCTCCGTCCGCGGCATCGGCGGCGATCGCGGTCGCCCCGATCGCGGCGGAGATCTCCTCGAGCGGGCCGATGCGGCGCCCCACGACCACGACGTGAGCCCCTTCGGCGGCGTACCGCTCGGCGATCGCGGCCCCGATGCCGGTGCCTCCGCCGGTGATCAGAACGACCCGCCCCGCGGCGGCTGCTCCTGTGAATCCCATGTTCTGTCCTTTCAGGCGGGAATGTCTGTCAAGCCGGAAAACCCGATCGGGCGGTGTACCCGAAGTCCGAGACGAGCGCGGTGCCGTTGACCGGACGCGAGAGCGGAGAAGCGAGGAACAGCAGTTGCGCGGCGGCCTCCGCCGTGGTCTGCACCGGATACCCGGATCCCGCGAACCCGACCGGGTCGTCCTCGTGAACACCGAGGTCGCCGCGGCTCATCGGGGTGTCGACGATCGAGGGACACACCGCGGTCACGCGGATGCCGTCGTCTGCGAGCTCCACCGACGCGGCTCTGACCAGCTGCAGCAGCGCGGCCTTCGACGCGCAGTACGCCGCCATGCCCGGCGCCGCGACGAGTGCGGAGTCGCTCGCGACGAAGACGGCGGATGCAGCATCCGATGCCCGCAGTGCGGGGATCGCCGCCCGCAGCACCAAGTACGCGCCGCGCACGTTCACGGCGAACACGGCGTCCCAGTCCGATGCCGCAGTGTCGGCGAGGGGCGTGCCGACCGGGCCGGAGATCCCGGCACAGCCGATCACGACGTCCAGGCCGCCGTGGCGGCTGCTCGCCGCGGCCACGGCGGCGGAGTCCTGGGCCTCGTCCGTCAGATCGGCGGGATGCGCTGAGGCCCGGATGCCTGTGACGGCGAGCTCGGCGGCGAGCGCATCCAGCGCCGCGGCATTCCTGTCGACCAGTGCGACATGTGCGCCCTCCGCGGCGAACGCGTGGGCGGCGGCGCGTCCGATGCCGCCGGCCGCGCCGGTGATGAGCGCCGTGCGCCCGGCGATCCCGACGTCCATGGCGACCTCCGATCCGTGACCCGGCGGCTGCTTCCGCGCCGGGTGTCGCACCGATCATGCATCCGCCCGGGACCGCGCGGGGACGGCCCTGCGCTGGCGCAACAGAGCAGCACGCTGTGCGACAAGGCCGCAGCGGCGGTCCCGCGCAGAATCGAAGGACAGGACCTTCCCGATGTCCCTCCGCACCCAGGCAAAGGAGCCCGACGTGTCAGAATCCGCTTCCCCGACCACCCTGCGCAGCAATGCCCTCGGTGTCGCCGGGATCGTCTTCCTCGTGCTGGCCGCGGTCGCCCCGCTGACCGGCATCGTCGTGGTCGCCTCGCTGGTGATCGCGTTCGGCAACGGCGGCGGCGCCCCGGCGTCGTTCTTCATCGTCGCCGTGATCCTGCTGCTGTTCGCCGTCGGCTACGCGCAGATGTCGAAGCAGTTCGCGAACGCCGGCGGGTTCTACGCGTTCGTCGCGAAGGGCCTCGGCCGCACCGGCGGGCTCGTCGCGGGCCTGATCGCCACTCTCGGCTACAACCTGTTCGTCGTCGGCACGATCGGCACGAGCGGCTTCTTCATGCAGATCATCATCGCCGAGCTGACGGGTTTCGACATGCACTGGTACCTGTGGGGCCTGCTGTCGATCGCGGTGTGCTTCGTGCTGGCACGGACCGGCATCGACTTCAGCTCGAAGGTGCTCGGCGTCTCGCTCGTGCTCGAGGTCGCGATCCTCGTGGTCTTCGACGTCTCGGTGCTGCTGCAGACAGGCTTCGATGTCGCCGCGCTCAGCCCGGCCGCCGTGCTCTCGGGCTCGCTGCCGATCGGCCTGCTGCTGGCCGCGACCGGGTTCCTCGGATTCGAGGCCACCGCGCTGTTCAGCGAGGAGGCGAAGAACCCGCTGAAGACGATCCCGAGGGCCACCTACACCGCGATCATCGCGATCGGCGTGATCCTCGGCGTCTCGACGTGGGCGGTGGTCAGCGCCACCGGTGTCGCGCAGGCGCAGCAGGCATCGCTGGACCACCTCGAGGCGGGTGACCTGCTGTTCTCGCTGATCGCGCAGTATCTCGGCGAGCCGATGTCGGTCATCGCGACGATCCTGCTGCTGGTGAGCCTGTTCGCCGCGATGCTCGCCTTCCATAACTCCGCGACGCGGTACCTGTACTCGCTGGGCCGGGCCCGCGTGCTGCCGCACGCGCTGTCCCGCACCCGCGCGAACGGCGCCCCTGCAGTCGCCGGCCTGGTGCAGGCGCTGTTCGCCGCGATCGTCGCCGGATGCTTCGCGCTCGCGGGCCTGGACCCGATGCTCGTGGTCGTACCGGCCATGCTCGGCATCGGGACGCTGTCGGTGATCGTGCTCCAGACTCTCGCCGCACTGTCGATCGTGGTCTGGTTCCGCCGGCAGCGCGACCCGCACTGGTGGAGCACCCTCATCGCGCCCGGCCTCGGCTTCCTCGGACTGCTGTCGATCGCGCTGCTCGCGATCGCCAACTTCAACGTCGTGGCCGGCACCGAGAACCCGGTGATCCTCACGCTGCCCTGGCTGCTCGCGCTCGCGGTGGTCGGCGGCATCGCGTACGGCGCCTACCTGAAGCGCAGGAAGCCGGAGGTCTACGACGTCCTGGCGACCGACCTGGAGAAGTTCAACGTCCACACCGCGACCATCCGCACCGAGACCCCGTCGAAAGAGAGATCATGACCGACAACCTGTCCGACACCTCCACCTGGCTGCCGCTGGATGGCCTCGCCCCCGGCTTCGACGCGAGCAAGGCCGAGCCCTCCACCGACCTGGAGGGGCGCACGTTCACCGTTGTCGACGATCGCGGCACCCGCATCGTGCACACGTTCGGGTCGGGCACCGTGTCGTGGGAGTACCAGCCCGGCGAGGGCGACCCGACGGAGCCCGCGCAGCAGATGGATGCCTGCGAGGTCGTGCGCGTGGACGACGGCCTGTACTACGCGCAGTTCCACCACGAGTACCTGCCGAACGAGGCCGTGTCGCTGTTCCTCGACCTGCGCAGCGGGTACGCGCTGGCCGTCATCAGCATCATCGGCGAGCCGGGCCCCGGTCGCACGGCCGTGCAGCAGATGTTCGCCCCCGGGCGGATCGAGGAACTGGAGCAGCACGGCGAGCCGCCTGCCCCGACCACCGAGCTGATCGGCCGCCGCGTGATGTGGGTGTACTCCAGCGAGCATGCCTACGAGCACGTCTACCTCTCGCCGCACTGGTACTCCTGGCAGTGCCTGGCCGGCCCTGAGCGCGGCCTCGCCGACACCGATGAGCAGAGCACCTGGCGCCTGCGCCCCGGCATCTGCGTGTTCGCCTGGCGTGAGAAGGTGATCCCTTGCGCGTCGGTGACCGTCGCCGACCACCGCGATCAGAAGGCACTGCGCTCGCACGGCGTGCTGTTCGGCGCTGACGAGGCCGGCACCGGTCAGACGCACTTCACGTTCGGCGCTCACGGCAGGCTGCTGTCGAACACCGTGTACCCCGCCGAGTACGACCCCGCCAGGGCGCTCTGACATGGCGGCCGATCTGATCCTGACCGGCGCGGTGGTGCGCACGGCCGACCGCGCCCGGCCCACCGCAGACGCGATCGCGTTCGAGGGCGGCCGCGTGCTGACCGTCGGGGCGGCCGAGGACGTGCTCGCGCATCGCGACGAGCACACCGAAGTGCGTGACCTCGCTGGGGCCGCGGTGTATCCCGGGTTCGTCGACGTGCACACTCATCACGCCCTCGCCGGTCGCACCGACCTGTTCGAGCTCTCGCTGCCGATCGGGTTGTCTCTCGACGGCATCCTGGATCACGTGCGCGCGCACGCGGCCGACCTGCCCGCGGATGCCTGGATCTCCGGTGGCCCGTTCGCGAGCACCATGCTGGAGGAGCTGTGCAGCTCGGCCGTGAGGGCGCGCCTCGACGAGGCGTCCGACGGTCGTCCGACGGTGATCGTGGAGGACAGCCGCCACAACCGCTGGGCGAATTCCCGTGCCCTGGAGCTCGCCGGCATCAGTGCCGACTCGCTGCCTGCGGGCGGCGTCGCCGTGCTGGACCGGACCGACGGGACTCTCACCGGCGTGCTGCTCGAGGCGGCGGGCATCCCCGTCGAGGACGCGCTCTCGCGCGGCGGCGGGCTCACAGCCGAGCAGCACCGGCAGGCGTCGCGGCGCGGTGTCGAGATGCTGAACGCCTACGGGGTGACGGCGTT